>JBEAYO010000284.1:0-5165 GCA_041159285.1 Bacteroidota bacterium
AACCCGCGGCGGAAGGGGATTTAAGGGCATTCGGCCTGTCGAAGGCAGGCCGAATGCCCTTTCCGGGGGGCGATCGGCACCGGCGGAACGGATTGCCGGGTCTTTTGAGACAGCCTCTTTCCGGGATGCAAGCAGCATCTGCAAGGGACGCTAAACAGTTACATTTTTTTTAAAATCCCCAGCATAGCCTGCCGCCCTCTTTAAAGGAAAAAGCCAAACATTAGCCGGGCATTTCAGGTTTTATCGGCATTATTGCCGACTATTTTTTTAAAAAACAAAACCGATGAGCCGTCTTTTTAGAAAAAGTTCAATTAATGGCTATATTCGCAATAACAACGCACTGTCGAAGCAGTACAAAAACAAACATGTCATGAAGCAACCTTACTATCATTATCTTTTTCTTTGGACTATCCTGGTCCTCGCCCATGCAGGTGCAAACGCCCAGGTATATGTGAAAACCGACGCTGCGGGTGCCAACAGCGGCACCTCCTGGCAAAATGCCTATACCGACCTGGCCACAGCCATCGAGAATGCGCCGGCTGGCGCCGCCCTGTGGATAGCCGCTGGAACCTACAAGCCAGGCGGCAGCACACCCGATTCCTCCTCGACCTTCCGCATTGCCAAAAACCTGTCCCTCTACGGGGGATTTGCAGGCAATGAAAGCAGCCTCGGCGCCCGCAACCCCGCCGCCAATGTCACCATCCTGAGTGGGGACATCAACGGCGATGACGTGCCGGAAAATTTCACCACCAACAAATCCGACAATGTGCAGCACGTCGTTTTTGTGGACAGCCTCATCAGCAGCGCAGTCACTATCGACGGCTTCTCCATCATCGGCGGGCATACCAGCAACATCGGTTCCGTGGCCGCTTACTTCCGCACCGGCGGCGGCCTCTATGCCTTTAGCCCGGTCAATGTGAACCAGTGCAACTTCTACAACAACTTCGGCAGGTCCGGTGCCTGCATTGCCCTGGCATTGGGTGCCTCCGGCTCTTCCGTCTCCAATTCCTCCTTCACCAAAAACTTCGGCAGTTCCCAGAGCGCGGGCATACTCATCAACGGCATTTCCGACGTGGCCGTGCAAGCCTGCAGCTTTCAGGATAACCGCGCCACGCGTGGCGTCCTCTATACCCTGAACAGCAACAATGTCACCGTGGATGACTGCGAGTTCCGTTTCAATGAGAACCCGGACGGTGCCAGTGCCGGTTTCTATAACTTTGGCAGCCTCAACGTCCAGTTGCTCAACTCGCAGTTTGAAGGCAATGTCGCGCTGAATTCCGGTGCCATTTACTATGACATCACTGATTTGCCGGGAGTGACGAACCCCCAGAACTTCGTGGTCTCCAACTGCCTTTTTCTGAATAACAGCACCACTGGTGGCATCGGGGGCGCCTTGCGCAACCGCAACGGCAGCTACACCCTCGAGGACTGCACTTTTGAGGGGAATACCGCCACCGGCTCGGGCGGCCAGATCCGCAACGATACGGATGGCGACCAGGTGGTCTATAAGAACTGCAGCTTTATCAAGGGAACCTCCGGCGGCTGGGGCGGCGCCCACACTTGCTATGGCCTCGGCAACTATACCATTGAGGGTTGCCTGTATGAGGAAAACACCACGACCAACCTCGGCGGGGCCATGAACTGCGGCTTCAAGGCGGTGGTTACTATTGACGGCTGTACTTTTAACGGGAACAGCTCCCTCAACTCCGCAGGCGGTGCCATTGCCCTGCAAAACGACTCCACGACTGTGTTCTTGCTGGATTCTGAATTCAGCACCAACAGCGCCAACAGCAGTGGCGGCGCCATCTTCACAGGCGCCAGCACCAGCAGTTCCGTCGTCACCGCTGAGAACTGCCAGTTCTGGGGGAATGAAACCGCCACCGGTGTGGGCGGCGCCATCAACGTGGCAGAAAACGGGGATGACGACATTGGATTCCTGGAACTCAGCAACTGCATCTTTGGCCTCAACAGTGCCCCTGCGCAGGGCGGCGCTGTGAATATGACGGATTGCGACGCCGTCATTGTCAGCAGCCTCTTTTTCAGCAACATCGCCAATGACATCGGAACCGGCGGCGCCATCTCCAATAACACCACCGACTCCAACCAAGTGGAGGTGAGGATCGTTAACTCCACCTTCGCCGACAACTTCGGCACCCTGGCTGCCGGCGTGGCCAACTGGACGGGCACGCTGGAAGCCATCTCAGACATGTTCGTTCTGAATTGCATTTTCCGCCACAACGGCGCCATCAACTATGCCGTGGAGGCGGGCATGCCCAACCTCACCTCTCTCGGCGGCAACCTTTCTGATGATAGTTCCATGGAGGCCTGGCTACTTCATCCGAAGGACATACAGTTGGAGGACCCTGAATTTGTAGATCCGGATGACTTTGACTATGGCCTGAAACTCAGCAGCGTTTGCATTGATGCAGGCGTGGACGACGGCGCCCCTGCCCTCGACCTGGCTGGCAATCCGCGCATCAATGCCGTGGACATCGGCGCCTATGAAAACCAGGATGTCGTGAACGTGCGCGAGCAGGTAATCGAGAACAACGGCCTTCTGGCTTTGTCGCCGAATCCGGCAGCCACCCCTGCGGTGAATCTTCGGCTTGAGAACGAGTGGACGGGGGAACTGACGGTCAGGATTTTCGACAGTACCGGAAGGCTGGTTAGGACGTCGGCCATGGTCAAGCAGGGAGCCTTGCTCGAAGCCGCGCTGTCGGTGGAAGGGCTGAGGACGGGCATTTACCAGGTGGTGGTGTCCAATGGCATCCTGGCCCTGACGACCCGCCTGCTGCGGGTGTGAAATGAATGTTGTTTTACCGGGATTCGCCAAAAAAAAATCCCCTGCGGCAGATTGGCCATCCAATTCACCGCAGGGGATTTTTTTCAGGTAACCCTGAGAGAGCCTCAGGGCCTTGCGACAATGCCTGTTGTTACTTCAGGAATTCCAGGCTCTTCTTCAGGAAAGCCGTCAGTTCGGCGCCCTTGAGCATGCCCTGGCTAAGCAGCGCCAGGTTCAACAGGTGCCTGCCCAACGCTGTTTTTTGCTCCTCGTCTTCCAGTTTGACCAGTTTTTCGACAATCAAGGGGTGATTTGAATTGACGACGATGTTGTACATGTCCCCCATGTCCCCGAATCCGCCGCCGTTCATTGCCTGCATCTCCTTCATGCGGCGCAGGAATTCCGGGCGGGTGATCAGCACCGGCTGGTCGTCGGGCGAGAGGGGCGTGAGCATGACGGTCTGACCGGTTTTGCCCTTCACCAGGCTTTCGAAGACAGTTTTAACTTGCTCCTGCTGTTTATCGGAAAGGATGCTTTCCTTCTTCTCGTCCTTTTGCACCAGGTTGTCCAGGGTTTCGGAGTCCACGCGGACGAAGGTGATATCACCGGCCTTGTACTCGAGGTGCTGCATGAAGTGGGCGTCTATCATGGTGTCCATCTCCAGCACGTCATAGCCCCGGGCCTTGGCGCCTTCAATCTGGCTGTGGTGCTCCTCGGGGTTATGCGTATAGAGCAGTATGATGCGCTGGTGCTTGTCGGTTTGAAGCTCTTTCACCTTGTTTTTATAATCCTCGAGGGTAAAGTACGCATCGTCCACATTTTTGAGCAGAGCGAAGTCCATGGCGCGCTCGTGGAATTTCTCATCGGAGAGCATGCCGTACTTGACGAAGACGCCGAGGTCTTTCCATTTTGCCTGGTATTCTTCCCGGTTGTTCCGGAATAGCTCCTGCAGTTTGTCGGCCACCTTCTTGGTGATGTAGCCGGTTATTTTCCGGACGTTGCTGTCACTTTGCAGGTAGCTGCGGCTCACGTTCAGCGGGATGTCCGGCGAGTCGATGACTCCCTGCAGGAGGGTCAGGAACTCCGGCACGATTTCCTTCACCTCGTCGGTCACATAGACCTGGTTGCAGTAAAGTTGGATTTTGTTTTTCTGGACCTCGAGGGAGTTGCTCAGCTTCGGGAAGTAGAGGATACCGGTGAGGTTGAAGGGGTAGTCGATGTTGAGGTGAATCCAGAAGAGCGGCTTTTGGAAGGAATAGGGATAGAGCTCTTCGTAGAAATTCGCGTAATCTTCATCCGAGAGTTCAGCGGGTTGTTTTTTCCATGCCGGAGCGACGTTGTTGATGATGTTGTCAACCTCGACTTCCTTGGTTTTTTTGTCATCGCCATCCCCTTCCTCCACGCTTTCCTGGCGGGTGCCGAACTTGATGGGTACGGGCAGGAACTTGCAGTACTTTTTCAGCAGGGATTCGATGCGGTCATCGCTGAGGAACTCCTCGCTGTCGCTGCTGATGTGGAGGATGATTTCCGTACCGCGGTCCGTTTTGTCGCAGTTTTCCAGGTCATAGGAAGGATTGCCTTCGCAGGACCATTTCACGGCTGGTTCGTCCTGCCAGGATTTAGTCAGCACCTGTACTTTGTCGGCCACCATGAAGGCGGAGTAGAAGCCGAGGCCGAACTTGCCGATGATATTGGCTTCGCCCTGGTATTTTTCCACGAATTCCTGGGCGCTGGAGATGGCGATTTGATTGAGGTATTTGTTGACTTCGGCCTCTGTCATGCCGATGCCCTTGTCCTTGATGGTGAGGGTTTTGTTTTTGGCGTCGAGGATGATCTCAATGGTGAGGTCGCCGAGTTCTGCCTTGTAGTCGCCGCGGGAGGCGAGGGAGCGGATTTTGGTAGTGGCGTCCACGGCATTAGATACCAGCTCGCGCAGGAATATTTCGTGGTCGGAGTAGAGGAATTTCTTAATGACCGGAAAGATGTTCTCGGTCTGGACGGATATGTTGCCTTTTTGCATAGCTTTTATTTTTTGTTTTGAGATTGACTGAAAAAATGGCGGTAATTTCCGGCATCTCGGGGTATTATGCCGTCAATTTCCACTTACTACGGGTTTTCAAACGATATGCCACCTGCCTGATGACTGACAAAATGACTGTTGTTTTCGCAATAGTGGCTTTGGAGGTTTTTTTAGAGGCCGTGGCAAGAGATTCCTCGGCGAGACACTCTCGTTTGTAAAGGGCGTGGGGCTGCCGCAAAAGTCCCTCTTGCGAGACGCTCTCTCCCGGAAGGCGCGCGGGGCTCCGCCCCGCGAGCCCAAAATCCCCCTTCCTCCGCGGTTTGGCGGAGCCCCACCGCGGAGGACGGGGGGGTAGGGCGTTGG
>JBEAYO010000285.1:0-5154 GCA_041159285.1 Bacteroidota bacterium
GGGTTTCTAGGGCGCGGGGCACAGCCCCGCGCCCTTTACTGGAGGCCAGCGGCATCTGCAAGGGGTGCTAAACAGCTACAAGTTTTTAAACAAAAACGAGCATCGGAATGAACATCAACATTGACCAGGCCATCAGGGACTTGCTGTACGAGAACCCCGTCGTCATCGTACCGGGGCTGGGTGGCTTCGCATCCTCCCCCATCTCCGCCACGGTTGATTACGTGCAGGGGATTGTGCTGCCCCCCTCCCGGAAAATCGAGTTCAACCAGAACCTGGTGATCAACGACGGACTCCTGGTCAACCGACTGCAGGAACAATACACCATCACGGTGCAGGAGGCAAGCGACCAGATTGCCAGCTATGTGGAACAAATCAAATCGGCCCTGGAACGCCGTCAAATAGTGGAAGTGCAACAAGTTGGGAGAATTTACAAGGATTTTGAGCAGAAAATCCGCTTCACAGCGGAGGGGGAAAACTTCAATGTAGAGGCGTATGGCCTGCCCTCCGTGCAATTCGCGCCACTGGTCAGGGAAAAAATACCATCCACACAGGCAACTGCAGCGTCAAACGATGGCGCCGCCGGGTCCAGGGGACATAAACACCCTGCTTCCAGCCAGGTCGATGCAGTGTCTTCCAAATTGACCTCCGGGCTTCACCGCCTGCTGCCCTGGCTGGTGTTGCTTTCAGCATTGCTGCTGGCAGTAATGGTGTACCTTAAATTTTCAGACACAGACACAGCAGCCGAAGAGGATGGCATTGCCAAGGAACGCGTCGAAACAATGGCACCAGCGCTTCAGGAGCCAGTGGCAACTGACGAGGTGAGTGAGACGGCACAGCAAGAAGCAATACCCCCTGCAGCGGAGAGCGAGGCTTCGCTGAGCGCAGGAGCTGCCATCTTGAATGAAAATTCAACTCCCACTACACAGCAGCCGGCCGCTACGGAGCAAAGGACTGCTCCGGTGCAGCAGACTACTCATCTCGTTATTCATAGCTTTGGCGTCAGAGCCAATGCAACTCGCTTTGCCAGGGAGTTATCCAAGGCAGGATATGCACCGGAGACTCAAAAAGTAGGAAATTTATACCGGGTGGGCGTTATTATCCCTCACAGCACCCAAGCAGAACTCGAAGCCGTGAAGTTAAAATTGGGGCAGCAGTTTAAGGCAGTTCCAAAGACCAATCAGGAACTGGATGAGGAACTAGGCAGGTAGGGAAAGCAATTGCTACCAACTCATGTCATCGTCTGCACCTCCGCGCTTCTTTTTGGCGCTGCTCTCGTCTTCCTCGTCTTCGTTGTCGTCTTCCTGATCCGTGTAGCCTTCTTCCTCGCGGCGCGCTTCCCATTCCTCCTGGCGACGGTCAAACTCCTCGTAGTCGTACTCAGGCATGAGGTCTTTCTTGATGTAGTCAATCACTTCTTCCAGACTGCTGAGGAAGCGGTTGAAATCTTCCTTGTAGAGGAAGATCTTATGGCGTTCATAGCCATTTCCGTTGAAACGTTTAGTACTCTCTGTGAGGGTGAGGTAAAAGTCATTTCCCTTCGTTCTGCGCACATCAAAAAAATAAGTCCTCCTTTTCCCGGCACGTACCTTCTTCGAGTAAACGCTTTCGAGTTTTCTGTCTTTATCCACTGGTTAAGAAATTTGTAGTTAAACGTTTTTAACATAGGTCAATTTGCCAATTTGGCAACACGGATAAAAATACTGACAAATGTAGGGAATTGCCTGTAAAATCAAAACTTTATATAATTTTCCTAACCAGGTTTTGAAATTATCTTGCTTTTACAAGGCGATATACCTTCTGCCGGCCCCTTTCCAGGCGCAAATGGAGGTAGTAGGCACCCGCGCTGAGGTGGCTGCCGTCAAACTCCAGCTCCTGCACGCCTGGCGTCATCCGCTGGCTGAGCAGCACCTGCAATTCCTGCCCCATGCTGTTAAAAAGGCTCAGATGCACCCGCTCTGCCGCACAGCTGAAAGAAACTGTCACCCGGGAACCAAATGGATTGGGGCTGGCTTGCAGGAAGAATTCCTCCTCCCGGGCCGTTTCTGCCGCCACCGTCGTGCAACCAGCAATGAGCGGCAGGGGCGTGAAATCGGGATAGAGCAGATTTTTTACATCCGCTTCTGCCACGCCAAACCAGTCCATGAGAACGGAGCCATAGACATCCCTGAAATCGTACTGCATGGGCACTGCCTCGATGATATCCGGATTGGCGGGAATGGCGGGATTGTCTCCCAGAAAACCGGGGGCCACGCAGGAGCCGAAGAGCAGCAAGGGAGCTGCATCGCCGTGGTCCGTTCCCAGGCTGTCGTTGGAACGGATTCGCCGCCCGAATTCACTGAAGGTCATGGTCAGCACCCGGTTTTCCAGGCCCTGGAGCTTCAGGTCCTGCATGAATACCTGCACGGCCTCGCTGAGAGTCTGCAGCAGGACCGCGTGTTCCCCGGCGCCTGGGCTGCCATCCACCACCTGGTTTGCATGTGTGTCGAAACCGCCCAGGCTGACGATGTACACTTTGGTCTGCAGCCCGCCCGATATCAACAGGGCGACGTTCTTCAGCTGTTGTGCCAGCCGGTTGCCATCTGGGTAGGAGGCCAGGTTGGTGCCGTTGGCAGCGACATCGGTGATCACCTCGCTGTAGGCGTTGGTCTGGGCAATGGAATCCCGCAGAAAAGTCAGCTCCAGTCCGTAGGGTGTGGCGGGAACGGAGCCGCCGCCCTGGTCAATCAGGGGGTTGAGGTTGAAGGGATCGTTGATGGCCAGGCTGAAGTTGGCAGCCGAGCCCTGGCAGGTCTCCGACACCAGGGAGCCGATGGTAAGGGCAAAGGGGTGCGGGGCATCGGCGTTGGGATAGTCGTTCGGGAAGTCGGGATGGTCCTTTTGAAAATAACGGCCGAGCCAGCCAGTGGTCCACACTTCGTCGGCCGGAGATCCGCTGGTCCAGATGTCTGTGCTGCGAAAATGCGAGCGGTTCTGGTTGGGATAGCCAACCGATTGCACGATGCGCAGCTTGCCTTCGTCGAAAACGGACTTTATACCCGTCATCACCGGATGGAAAGCGTTGTCGAGCTCAGTCTCCAACAGTTGGGAGGAAGAGATGAGGATGTTGTTGCGGGCATTGGCCAGCTTGTCGTATTGGTCCAGGGGCGTGATCATGGCCAGGCCGTCGTTGCCGCCGTTGAGCTGGATGAGCACCAGGACCCGGTCGTTTTCATTGGCGACGGCAGAGAACAGCGAGGTTCCCGGCATGGCGCGCAGGCTGAAGCCGTTGAGCAGGACGGGAAGGGATAGGCCAGTGGTTTGTATGAATTGGCGACGTTTCATGATGTCATTTTTTAAAAATCAACTTCCTGAGATTAGCTCAGGTAAAATTCCGGCATGGCCGTCATGGCGACGAGCAGGTTTCGCAGTTTTGTCTCGACCGCCGCGGCGAGGTTGGAATTGTTGGGATTAGCCAGATAATCCGTGTACTCCACCGTCCATTCAAAATCCGGCAGCCCGGGGATGAGGATTTCCTTGAGCGCGATGAGCTGCTCCTGGGTGATGGGTTGCGGGAACAATAATTTCACGAACCCTTCTATCAGCGCATTCGGGTCGTAGGGGTCGTCGAGCACGGTTGCCAGTTTGAGCACGTCCACACGGGCGGTGGCGCCGAACTGCGTGATGCCCTGCGTCAGCATGGTGGAGGTGAACTGCATGCGGATGGCGAGGGTGGCGGAGCTGATCCAGTTCCGGTAGAAGACGGGTTCCTGGTAGTAGGCCTTCCAGCCTGCGACGCTGGGCGGCTCGTAGTAAGTCTGCTGCATGGCAGGCAGGATGTTGCGGTAGAACTGGTTCCACAGCCGGTAGGACTGGTTGAGGTTGTTGACGGGGAATTCCACCTCCATGGAGCGCAGGACCGACATGACGAAGTCCACCGGGCTCTTGATCATGGGGCCCACCTGGAGCATGTCGAAGAAGTGCTCGCTGCGCAGGAGGGCTTCGAGTGCCGGGGCTATCTCATAGTCGTTGTCAATGAGGAGTTGTGCCATGGGTTCTATGACCTGGGCCTCCACGGTGTCGTCTATGGCGTAATAGACGAACCAGCGGTATAGTTTCCGGCTGATGAACCGAGCGCACTCGTCCCTTGAAAAGATGATGTCTATGAGATGGGCATATTCCTGGTTGCCGAGATTGGGGATGACGGCGTTGTCGAAGCGATGGGAGAGCTGTTTCTGGCCGGAGTCGTGGCGGATGGGAAAGAAGCTTGCTCCGACGGGAATGGCGGCGTTGTTGGCGAAGAAGCCGGTGTCGCGCCAGCCGGTGAGCACCCTTGCCATCTGGAGGACGTCGGCTTCGGTGTAGGTGGTGTAGTCGCCGGGACCGGCGAGTGGGCCTTTGCCGATGGTGAACAGTTCCAGCAATTCCCGGGCGAAGTTTTCATTGGGTGCCGTTGCAGAGTTGTCGCGACCGTTGAGGTAGCGCAGCATGGCGGGGTCAATGGTGATCATCTTGGTCAGTTCGCGGAAGTTGCCCAGGGCGTTTTCGCGAAGCAGGGTGATGTATTTGTAGGTGAATTTGGGGTCGGGGATGTCGGAGGTGACGAAGTGGTTGTGCCAGAAGAGGGTCATTTTTTCGCGCAGGGAGACGCCCGGTTGGAGGAGGTTGCCGATGGTCCAGGCTCCGAGGGACTGCAGGCGGTATTGGGAGATGAGGGGTTCTCCTTGTATGTAGGGGGCGTTGATCCAGGTGCTCCCGACGGGCACGTTGGGGTCGCCGGTGAAGAAGTGGTTGAGCGGCGGCTGGGGCAGGGCTTGCTGCGCGAACAGCTGGGCAATGGTGGCGTCGAGGCCTGCGTCTGCTGTGTTTTTTATTTCGGCCTGGGTAGGGCCGAAGGTGGTGCGGCGCAGGAGATGGGCTGCCTGTTCGAAGCCGAAGGGGCCGGTGTACGGGGCAAGGCCGGTGTTGACGGGTGGCCTTTCACTGGTGGCCAGTGTTTCTGCCTGCTGGTGGGCTTGCTTCCCTCCCAGGATACTGAGCAAGGTTCTTCTATCCATTGTTATAGCGATAAAAAAATTGAAATCAGATTCAAAAGACCTGGCAATCCGTTTCGCCGGTGCCGCTTGCCTCCCGGGAAGGGCAGCCGGCGGCGCGCCTGAGCGCGCCGCCGTCCTAGGC
>JBEAYO010000286.1:0-5141 GCA_041159285.1 Bacteroidota bacterium
CGATGCAAGCCCATGGGATATTGATATGAAATTAACATCAGAATTATAACATGAAACTCCACCCCTTGCTCGTGCAGGCCGTCACAGCGGCGCTGCTGGAAATATTCCGGGAGGGGCGCTATGCCGACAAGGTCATCGCCACCGTCCTGCGCTCCAATCCGAAATGGGGGAAGCGGGACCGTGCCTTCATTGCCGAAAACGTCTATGAGGTGGTGCGCTGGTACCGGCGCTTGCAGGAACTGGCCGGCATGGAAGCGATTGCAGACGGGCAGTTGACGGTCCAACAGGCGGATCAGCTCTTAGGAGTCAACCTGATACTGAAGGGCATTTCCCTTCCTGACTGGACGGCATTTGAAGGCCTGGACGCCGGTCTGGTCTTAAAAAGGCTTGCCCAGCTTCGGGAAAGCGGGGAACGCAGGATTGTACAATCCCTGCCCGACTGGCTGGACGCTGCCTGCTTCGGGGAACTGGGCGCCCGATGGGCTGCGGAAATCGAGGCACTCAACCAGCCCGCCCCCGTGGTGTTGAGGGTCAACACCCTGAAAACAGACAAGTCAGCCTTGCAGTCGCAGCTCGCCGACCAGGGCTGGCCCAGTCACGAAACCTCCCTGGCACCAGACGCACTGGTGCTGGAGCGGCAGGGCAACGTCTTTGAAACCAGTCTCTTCAAAGCAGGTCAATTTGAAGTGCAGGATGCCGGCTCCCAGTGCATTGCTCCCTTCCTGCAGGTGGAGCCCGGCATGCGGGTCATAGACGCCTGTGCCGGTGCGGGTGGGAAAGCCCTGCACCTGGCAGCCCTGATGAAAAACAAGGGAAGCATCATCGCCCTCGACACTGAGGAGCGAAAGCTCGAAGAACTTCGCCGGCGCGCGCGCCGCAATGGCGTCCACATCCTTCAAACCCGGCCGATTGACTCCTCCAAGGTGATCAAACGGCTGCACGGCTCCGCGGACCGTTTGCTCCTCGACGTGCCTTGCTCGGGCCTCGGGGTGCTCCGCCGCAACCCCGATGCCAAGTGGAAGTTGTCACCCGCGTTCATGGACAGCGTGCGTGGCACCCAGGCTGCCATCCTGCGGGATTATTCCAGAATGCTGGCCCCCGGCGGCCTGATGGTGTATGCCACCTGCAGCATTCTGCCCTCCGAAAACGAGGCACAGGTGGCGGCATTTTTGGAAAACTACCCGGCGTTCGAATTGCTCAGCTCCCGTAACATTTCCCCCGCTGAGCATCAGTTCGATGGTTTCTTCATGGCCCTGATCCGGAAAAACAAGGATTCCTGAACCGTCCGGGCTCCGATATTGAATCCCCTCAAAGCAAGCGGGCAAAATCAAGAGATACATGCCTGCCTTATACATACGGGAAAGCACTGCTTTCCGCTTTGAAAGGGTGCGGGGCTGCGCCACAGGTCCGCCGAGTGCCCCTTCCGGCAGCCAGTCGGCACCGGCGGAAATAGCCGCAAAGACTTTTTACACAACCTCACTTTCCGGGAAGAAAACAGCGCCAGCCGAATCCCTTTAATTTTCAGGGGATTCTTGAATAACACACAAATCCACAAGGGAAAATTTTACCTTTGCGCTGATTTTCAAAACCAAAACGCATTTAACCAGAAAAACCAGTACCAACAATCAATAAACGATTTAATGGACAGAAATACACTCATCGGATTCCTCCTCATCTTCGGCCTGCTGGTAGCAATGCAGCTCGTCATGGCCCCGGAACAGAAAAAAATGGAGGCAGAACGACAGGCCCGACTGGACTCTCTGCGCCAGGTGGAACAACTCAAGGCAGACAGCCTGCAACAACTCAATCAGACTGGATTGGCAGATAGCACAGTGCAAGACTCCCAAGCCCTGGCCCTGCAACAGCAGCGATATGCCACTGAATTCGGCCCCTTCGCCCCTGCCGCCTCCGGACAGGAAAAGGTCGAAGTGCTGGAAAACGACCTCATGCGCGTGATCCTGACCAACAAAGGCGGCCGCGTCAAAGAGGTGGAGCTTAAGCAGCATTTCAAAGTCGTGCTGGACTCCAACCACAAGGAAATCAAACTCCCCTTGAAACTGCTGGAAGATGAGAAGAACCGCTTCGAGTATCTGCTGCCAGTAGCCGGACTACCCAATAAACTGAGCAGCGAAAAACTCTTCTTCCAGCCAGTACGTCGGGGAGACAATGCCGTTGCCTTTCGCGCCGATGCAGGACAGGGCCGCTATTTCGAACAGGTTTACACCCTGGCCCCCGGCAGCTATGCCCTGAAGTACGAAATCCGATTCCACGAAATGGGCAGCGTGCTGGACCAGAAAGAACAGACTGTCCAGCTGCGCTGGCTGGATTACATCGACAAGCTGGAGCAGAACCATCAGTACGAGCGGAACTACTCCACGGTTTACTATAAGCTGACCGAAGATGGATACGACTATTGCTCCTGCACCGACAACGACGAGATAGACCAACTCAAGGACAACGTGAAATGGGTAGCCCACTCCAACCAGTTCTTTGCCTCTGTGCTGATCGCCGGAGAAAAGCCCTTCAAAGGCGCAAAGTTCACCACCGAAATGCTGGACCCCACCGACAACGACCTGAAAAAACTGAGCTCCGAAGTCCACATTCCCCTGGAGGAATCCTCCTTTGCCATGGAACTCTTCCTGGGCCCCAAGGACTTTGAAACCCTCAAAGCTTACGGGGAAAACCTGGAGGATATCATCCCCTTCGGCTCCAGTTTCATCGGCACTGCCAACCGCTGGGTCATCCGGCCGCTTTTCAACTTCCTGATGTCGTTCATCGGCATCAAGGGCATCGTGATTCTGGTGTTGACCCTTATCGTAAAGTTGTTGCTCTATCCTCTGAGCTACAAAATGTTGTACTCTCAGGCCAAAATGGCAGCCCTGAAACCCCAGCTCACTGCCCTGCGGGAGAAATATCAGGACGACCAGACCCAGCTGCAGATGGAGAGCATGAAGATTTACCGGGAGTTTGGCGTCAACCCCCTGGGTGGCTGCCTTCCCGTCGTAATCCAGATGCCGGTGTGGCTGGCACTATACCGCTTTTTTCCTGCTTCCATCGAGTTCCGGCAGGCCAATTTCCTCTGGGCCACCGACCTTTCGAGCTATGACGCATTTGTCTGGCTTCCCTTTGAGATTCCGTTCTACGGGGCCCACGTCAGCCTTTTCACCTTGCTGTGGGTTGTGACGACGATTCTTTATACCCACTACAACATGGCCCAGATGGACATGGCCAGCATGGGCGGGGGTGCCAATGCACAACTGATGAAGTGGATGCAGTACCTCATGCCGGTGTTCTTCCTGTTTTTCTTCAACAACTTTGCCTCCGGTCTGACTTGTTACTTAGTTTTCAGCAATATTTTGAACGTGGCGCAGACGGTCATCACCAAGCGCTTCGTTATTAACAACGACAAGATTCTGGAGCAACTGGAGGCCTACCGGAAAAAGCCCAAGAAGAAGGGTGGATTCCAGGCCAGGCTGGAGGATGCCCTCAAGCAGCAGCAGGCCATTGCTGCTCAGCGGGAGACAACGGAAAAGGGCAAACGGAAGAAGTAAAAAATCGTCCACATGAAAATCAAATTCATCTCCCTTCTTACGGCAGTCGCGGTCCTGTTGTCCATAGCTGCCTGTCACCGCAAGAGTGGCGCAGCATCTGGTAATTCGGCTGCTGAGCCCTCAAAACCCGTAGTGGAAACACCTGCTGCCGAACCGGCGGAGGAGGCTTACCTGTTTGTCGCTTATGAAAAAACAGCCTGCTTCGGCAGGTGTCCGGTGTACCAGGTGCAGTTGTACTCAGATGGCAAGGCCACCTGGAATGGCAGGATGAACGTATCGAAGTTGGGCAATTACGAAGGCCGTGTCAGCCAGGAACAACTGAAGGCCATCCGCCAGAAAGTCCATGATGTGCGCTTCCTGGATTTTGAAAATGCATATCCAACCGACGGGCAACGCATAGTTGACCTGCCAGTCACCATCACTTATATCCGCATCGGCGACATGGACAAGACAGTGAAGAACACCCATGGGGCGCCCCAAAGCCTGAAGGAGTTCGAGAAATACCTGGAGGCTGTCTTTGAAGGCATCACGTGGGTGCCTGATTCCGACAACAAGTGACAGTCTCTTGCCGGTGCGCTTAGTTTCCGCTGAGAATCAGTGGCAATCCGTCCTTGTCGCCAATTACGATGATTTTGGCATTTTCCGACTTTGCCAATTGCAAGGTGGCTTCGATTCCCTTGTCTTTCAGGATTTTGTCCGACAGGCTGGCATTCAGTATCAGGTTGGCCTTTGATTTTGCCTCTGCCTCGATGATTCTGCGCTCTGCCTCCTTGCGCTCCTGCTGCAGGATGTACTCGTACTTCAGGGCTTGCTGCTCTGCCTGGATTTTCTCTTCTATGGCGTTCTTAACGCGGTCAGGCAAGGCGATGTCGCGGATCAGCGTTGCCTTAAGGATGACGAAGTTCTGGCTCAGTTTGGCCTCTATGTCCTTTTGTATCATGGACTGCACCTCTTCCCGTTTTGAAGAATAGAGTTGCTCAGGCTGGAAGCGGCCGATTACCTGTCGAACGGCTGAGCGCACTTCCGGCCGGACGAGCGTGTTGAGGTAGTCTTTGCCGAAGTTCTCGTGCAGGTATCCGATCTTGTCATGCTGAGGGTTTGCGCGGACAGTCACATCCACCTTGATATTCAGGCCGTTGCTGGACAGCACTTCCATGGATTCCTCCATCTGGTTTTCGCGCACGTCATAGACGTACATGGTGTTCCAGGGGGCTACGAAGTGGAAGCCCGGCGAGTAGATGTGTTCTTTGTCGAGTCCTCCGCTGAAGGGGCGGAAGATGACACCGCGTTCCCCGGCGTCAATGGTGATGAAGCTGGTGCTCAACAGGATGATGAGAATGATGAAGCCGACGAAGGCGGCGAGGATGGTGGAGATGGTTTTTCTATTCATGGCAGGTTGGTATTGCATCTTTTCAAATGGTTATGAAACTGAGAGATATTTGGCGAATATAAGAAATTTAAGTTGGATTTGAAAGCAGGTGTCCTCCGGGTTTGGGTCACTTTTGAACTTTACTTCGCCGGTGCGGCTTGGCCTGCGGTCATATTGCATGGCGGGCCTTCGGCCCGCCGTGCAATATGACTTCCCGAGGC
>JBEAYO010000287.1:0-5110 GCA_041159285.1 Bacteroidota bacterium
CTTCCAGCCGCTGCCGGCAGTGGAAAGATCACATTGACAGGCCCGGCCTGTACTGCTGCCGGCAGCGGCTGGAAGTTGAACCCCTGCTTTCCCTCGTTGACAAAAACACCCGATTGGAAGCAGCGTGCTTCTAGTCGCCCAGCCTTCATCATCCCTTCCGTTCCCAGAATCTGGCGCATGCCGGCCTTGGCGTATGCAGTGTGGGTGGGCAGTTTTTTTCCCCAGCCGCTCAACTTTGCGAGCAACATATCCCGGCTTGGAAGGGCTTGCTCGCTGCCATTCAGGATTCGGGCAGGGATGGATTCCGGTATTCCGTTGCCGTCGAAGTCCCCTGAGTACAGGCTGAGCGCGGTGGTTCCGGGCGAAGTGTAAGCCGTGTTCTGACCGATGTTGCCCGCCAGGATGTCCAGGTCTCCGTCCTGGTCTGTATCAGCCAGGGCCAGCGAGCGCCACCAGCCACTGTAATTGCCCCGCATCAGCGAAGCTGTGGCATTGCGAAGCCGTCCACTTTCGTTGAGATATATTTCCGGGGACATCCATTCTCCTGCGATCAAGAGGTCCTGCCAGCCATTGCCATCCACATCAGCCCAGCAGGCAGTCGTGACCAGCCCCGGAAATTCCAGCTCAGGCGCAGCCCAGGCCGTGGCGTCCCTGAAGATGCCTTTTTCATTCAGCATCAAATAACTGCGGGAAGAGCGCGGATATTGCGCCATGCCAGGGTATCCTCCCAGAAACAGGTCTTCGTCGCCGTCGGCATCCACGTCCGCTGCAGACATGCTGAGTATGGCCGCGCCGCCTTCCGGGCGCAACAAGTCGGTTGGCTCGTGGAAGTCACCACCGCCCCGGTTCAGCAGCATTTGCACCCGGGATTCCCGGAGGCCATCGCAGGAAGCTGACAGGCAGATATCCTGCAATTGGTCCCCGTTGACGTCCAGGGCTTCGGCAGCCCATACCACACAGCTGCCAGTTGGCACGGTCCGGGAGGAGAAGTGCCCGGCTTTGTCCTGGATGAACAGTTGGCTTTTAATTCCCTCGGCACCACCTGCGAAAAGGTCCTCCAGCCCGTCGCCATTGAAATCCGCCACTGCCAGCGCAGGACCGCTGTCCGGCCATCCATGCAGGAGCATGGGGTATTCCTGGAACCAGTTTTCCGTCGGCAACCGGTGCCGGGATTCGATTCCTGTGGTGCTGGCCAGTTCCATTGACAAGGATGTTTTCCCGATATTTTTTTCTGTCCAAAAAGGAGCATTTGCCAGCTTCGCATCCGCCTGCCGAAGCACCAGGGTCTGGTTGGCGGCTGCCTCCAGGACCAGCTGTCTGGCGCCGTTGCTCCAGATTACAATCAGCGTATCTGCCTTTGCCTGACTGCCGAGGCCGAAGTGCAGGACGGGGCTGAGGCTTGACAAATAGCCTCTGGAAGTTTGCTGCTCCAGGTATTGTTGCTGGCCTCCCGACTTGAGCAGGAGGCGGGCACCGATGCCGTCAGGGTTGGCAGGGAAACCTTCCAGCTTGATTTTCAAGTAGTTGGAGGCCTTGTTTTGCCTGGCTTTGTTTTCCAATACAAAGGCAGGGGCATTGACATTGCTGATGATGAAGTCCAGGTCGCCGTCGTTGTCCAGGTCGGCGGATGCAAGCCCGTTAGAAAAGGCCGGCGTGGTGAGCTCCTGGCGGGCAAACCGGAGTTGGCCCTGGTTTTTAAAAAGGCAGTTGGGGCTTTTCTTTCCTTTTCTTTCCCTGATGAGTGGCAGGAGCAGGCGGTCGGCCGCAGCCGGGCTTTTGAACATCGTCAGGTGCTGTGTGTAGCTGATGTAATCGCGGTCGGTGATGTCTCGCAGGTATCCGCTGGTGATAAAAAGATCTTTCAAGCCGTCGTTGTCAGCATCGGCGAAGAGCGGGGCCCAGCTCCAGCCTGTGGCGGCTACGCCAGCCATCCAGGCGATGTCGGAAAAGGAGGAGGTGGCCCCGGTGGCATCGGGGATGGCCATTTGCAGGGTATTACGCATGTATTGCGGAGCATATCCGCTGCCAGCAACCACAGACCATTTCTCCCAGGTCATTGCCCCGGCCATTATCTTTTGGTCTTTCACTTCGGGCGGCAGCATGTCCACCACCACCAGGTCGGGTCTTGCATCGTTATTGAAGTCGGCTGCATCGCAGCCCATGCTGTTGTAGGACTGGTGCCGGAGGTAGCGATCTGAATCGTCTTTGAAGCCCTTGCCCTGCTGATTGATGTACAGCTGGTCGGAAGCCAGGAAGTCATTGGCCACGAAGATATCCGGCCAGCCATCTGCATTGAAGTCGCTGACAGCGAGCCCCAGGCCGCAGGCATTGTCCAGGATGCCCGATTGAACACTGACATCGGTGAACCGGAGCTTGCCATCGTTGCGGTAGAGCCGGTCTGCGGCCGGGCCGTAAAGGCGCTGCCTGGGCGGCAGCGGGGTATTCAGCGAGCTGCGTTCGTTGGCGTGGTTCAGCAAATAAAGGTCCAGGTCGCCGTCGAGGTCATAGTCCAAAAAGGCGGAATGGGTGCTGTAAGCGGTGTCGGCGATGCCGGCCTCCACAGCCATTTCTTTGAAATGGAGCATGCCCTTTTTTCCCTGGTTGACGAACAGCAGGTTGCGGCGCTTTTCTGGCTTTGTTTCGCCTGCCACACAAAGGTAAATATCCCGCCAGCCGTCCCCGTTCAGGTCGGCGATGGAAACGCCGGTGCACCAGGCCGTGGTTTCCAGGCCGGCCTGGCGGGTGACGTCCTCGAAGCCTAAATCCCCGCGGTTGAGGTAAAGTCGGCAAGAGGTTTCATTGCCGGTGAAAAAGACATCTTCCAGCCCGTCGTTGTCAAGGTCGGCGATGCCCACCCCGCCGCCGTTGTAGTAGTAGATGTAGTTCAGGATGTTGAGGCTGTCGCCTTCCTGGAGGATATTGGCAAAGTCAATCCCTGTGCGCTTGCCCGGCAAGGGGTCAAACAGGACGCGGTCACTCCCCGTGCAACCGAGGGCACAGAGGGCAAGTAACAAACAGCCGTATTTGATGTTGACTTTATCCACTTTATAAATTGCTCTTACATTGGTTTTAAACACACATAATTTTACCAGGATTGTTCAATCTCCTCCAGTGTCTTTTCCTTGGTCTCTGGCACCTGCGACCAGACGAACAGGAAGCCGAGTGCCGACATGCCGGCGAATATCCAGAACGTAATGGCAGGGCCCGCGCTTCCCAGCAGCATGGGGAAGGTCTGCGTCACCAGGTAAACGGCCAGCCAGAGGGCGAAAGTGGCTACCGACATGGCCACTCCGCGCAGCTTCACGGGAAATATCTCGGAAATGATCACCCAGGTCACGGGACCGTAGGAAGCCGCAAAGCAAGCGATATAGAAAAGGATGAAAACAAGCAGTCCGTATCCTGTCCAGTTGTTATAAAACGCCAGTCCCACCAGCAGCAAGCTCAGACCCATGCCAGCGCCGCCGATGAGCAGCAGGGCCTTCCTGCCCGCCTGGTCCACCAGCCGGATGGCCACGAAAGTGAAAAGGACGTTGATGAGGCCAACCACCACGGTTTGCTGGAAAGCCGCGTCAGTGCCGACCCCCACTGCCTTGAATATTTCCGGGGCGTAGTACATGATGGCATTGATTCCCTGCACCTGAGAGAAGATGCACAGCACGATACCGACCAGGGTGGCCTTCCGGAAGCGCCCGGTGAACAAATCGCGCAGGTTTCCCTGTTCCTCCTGAGCAAGGGCTGTCTTCACCTCCTGCAGGATCTTCCTGGCAGCGATGTCCCCGTTGATCTTAGTGAGCACCGCCATTGCTTCGGACTCCCTGCCGGCCCTTGTCAGCCAGCGCGGGCTCTCGGGGACGAAGAACAGGGCGACCAGGAACAGGACGGCGGGAATGAGCCCGGTACCCATCATGTAGCGCCAGCCGTATTCCACGTTCCAGGCTTCGTCTCCGGAGGCCTGAATGAGGGTGTTGGCAAAAAATACAATCAGGATGCCGATGACGATGGCCAGCTGGTAGTAGGAAACCAGCTTTCCACGGATCCGGGCCGGGGATACTTCCGTGATGTAGAGGGGGGAAACCATGGATGCCGCCCCTATTCCCATGCCTCCGATGAAGCGGAAAATGCCGAATTGGAGCAGGTTTTCCGGTAGTGCCGACCCGATGGCAGACACGGCAAACAGCACCGCTGTGATCATCAGCACGGTTTTCCGGCCCCATTTGTCTGATAGGTAACCGGCGAACATGGCGCCGAAGATGCAGCCCACAATGGCGCTGGAGGCTGCCCAGCCGGTCATGGCGTCGCTCAGCTCGAATTTGGTCCGCAGGAAGCCGATGGCGCCTGAGATGACTGCGGTGTCGTAGCCAAAAAGCAGGCCCCCCAGGGCTGCTACGGCAGTAATCAAATAAACGAAACGCATATTGATAGTTTTACAGTTATGGCCGATCAGGTTCGTAATTGTTTAGCACTTCTTGCAAATGCCGCTTGCCTCCGGAAAGGGGGGCTAAACAGTTACTCAGGTTCTTACAAAGGCTTTCAGGGTGGCACAGGTCTTTCCCTGGCTTTCGCCAAAGGGCCTGATGGTGTATGGTCCCACTGCTGCCGGTACAATAAAGGTTTCTGCATAGTGCACGATGAAGGGCTCGAAAGCCTCTTCCGGGCTTTCGACGATAACTTCCTGTCCTTCTACCAGGTTCAGGACATTTACCCCTCCTCGGGTGTGGTGGCGCACTGGTCCTGTAAACCAATGCCTGCGGGTTTCAATGAATTCCGTCTCGTGGAGTCCGGTTCTCTCCTCGCACCAGCCGTCTCCGGTGGCGATGATTTCGAAGCGGTTGATCAATTCCCTTCCCACCCAGTCTTCGTCTCGTTCCCAGACGATGTTGTTCTTCCCATGCTGGATGTTGATGGGGCGCGGCAGTCCGTCCAGCCCCAGCCGTCCCCAGTCCCACAGCTTGAATGTGAAGATGTAAGGGGTGGCGCTGATTTCCAGCACCATGGTGTTCTTGCCGGAGCAGTGCAAGGTGCCGGCAGGGATGAGGAAGTGGTCGTGTTTGCGCGCCGGCCATTTCGCTGCAAAGCGGTCTGCATCGAAGGGCAAGCCGCCCTGTTGAGC
>JBEAYO010000288.1:0-5085 GCA_041159285.1 Bacteroidota bacterium
CCTGCCCTATTTGCTCAGCAACCGCGCCGGCCTCCGCATCATCCGCATGCCGCCGCTGACTCCCTACCTCGGCGCCTGGCTCGACTATTCCGGCTGCTCGCAAAAACGCGTCTGCCGCCACGACTTCGAGACGGAAGTGCTGTCTGAACTCATCAGCCAGTTGCCCCGGGCGACCTGGTACCACCAGGTGCATCCGCCGCAATTGCAAAACTGGCTTCCCTTCCACTGGAAGGGTTACCGACAGTCAACGCGCTACACTTACTTGCTGGAGGAAAAAGATGAGGAGGCGACCTGGAGGGGCTTGGAGGACATTGTCAGAAACAAAATCAGGAAGGCTGAAAAGGAAGGCATCAGGGTGGGGGAGGAGTCGGATCTTGCCTTTTTGCGACAGGTTTGCCGCAGCACCTTCGGGCACCAGGGACTGGCCTCCCCCTTCGAGCTGCCGCTGCTGGATGGCCTGCACGCCGCCATTTCATCCCGGCGGCAGGGACAGATCCTGGTGGCAAGGGATGCGGCCGGAGCAGTGCACGCCGCCCTGTACCTCGTCTGGGACCAGGATGCCGCCTATTGCTGGATCATGGGTGCAGACACCCGGCTGCGCCGCAGCGGTGCCGTGCAGTTCTTACTCTGGCAGGCCATCCGGCAAGCCATTTCCATGGGGAAGACGTTCAACTTCGAGGGCAGCATGCTGCCGCAGATCGAGCCGGTGTTCCGCGCCTTCGGCGGGGAACGCAGGCCGGTGCATCAAATTTTCAAAGCCTCCAACCGTTTGCTCGATGCCCTCTTCACCCTGCTCAGATAGCCCGGCTTCTCCCCGCCGCGGACTCTTCAGCTGCCGCGTCAACCGCGACGACCGCAACAATGCGGGCGTGGTGAAGAAATGCACCGGCGAAGTCAAGGCCTTCCGGAACCTGGGGCTTCAAATGGACATGGTATGGCTCTGCGACAAAGGCATCCTGTGCAACGACCGGCTGATCTTCCGATTCCCTTTTCCCTTGCTTGGCGTCCCCGTCTTAAAATATCTTTTTTACCTGTTCTTTCTGCACCGGATCATCAGGAGACAGCTTGACTTTGGAAGCTATGATTTCTTTTATTTCCGCCATGAACTGGCCCATCCTGCCTTCATCAAGACAATCAGGAAAGCCCGGGAGGCCTCGCCGGCCGCGAGGCTGCTGCTGGAAATACCCACCTGGCCCTACCTGCGGGAAAAAAAGGGGATCTTCCTGTCACTGGCCCACCTGCTTGACCGCCACTATGGCCAGCAACTGAAACACTACCTGGACGGCATCGTGCACTTTGGCCCGGAGGACCGAATCCTGGGACTTCCGGCCATCCCCTTGCGAAATGGCATAGACCTGGAGCGGGTGCCGGTGTCGCCTTCCACACCGAAGCCGGGCGTCCTCCGCCTGGTGGCGATCGGTAACTGGAGCTTCTGGCACGGGCTGGACCGCCTGCTGCTGGGCATTGCTGAATACAATCAAAAAGAACCGAAATGGGAAGTATTCCTGCGGATAGCAGGGGAGGGGAGGGCTTCAGCTTCGCTGAAACAATTGGCGCATCGCCTGAAGCTGGAGGGTAGGGTCAGCTTTCATCCGGCCTTGGATGGGGGGGGACTGGATGCCTTGTTCGAAGACTGCGACCTTGGGGTGGGAACGCTGGGGATGCACCGCAAGGGCATCCGCTTTGATTCTTCGCTGAAGCACCGCGAGTATGCGGCGCGGGGACTGCCTTTTCTGCTGGCGGCGACGGATCCTGACTTTCCGCCGCAGCTGTCCTGGGTGAAATACGTGCCGCAGGAGGAGTCACCCCTGGACCTTGAAATGATTATCGCTTTTTATGAAAAATTGCTGGGCCATGAGAGCCTTCATGGGAAAATCAGGGCCCATGCGGAGGAACACCTCACCTGGGAAATAAAATTCAGAGATATTTGGTGGGCCAGGGATATGTGAATAGTTGCCGACGTGCATTGTGCCTCTTTGCAAAGGGCCTGTGGCCCGCCGAACGCCGCGTCCGACAGATGGACAGCATCAGCGGAACATGCTGCATAGCCTTTTACACCAGCCCGGCTGGTGCTGCAGGTTCATAACTCCGATAAAAATTCCCGGTAAACCTGCGAATACCCCTCCCATTCCGGCGTGAACATGGAATTGTGCCACAACAGCACAAAACTGCCCTGATACCGCCGCACCGTCTGCAGGAATTCCCACCAATCCCGCAACATCTCAGTCGGCCCCGCCGCCAGGTAATTCATCCAGGACACCTCCATGACGGTTATCGGCAACTCATGCAGCCGGAGCTGCCGGCGGCTTTGCACATTGAACACGGGATAGGCATAGCAAACACCCGCTCTGAAGCCCGGCATTTCCGCGTAGTACAGCGAGCTGTCCCAGTCCATGCCGGCATCCTCCCAAGCCTGCCAGGTGGACGGCGCCTCAAAGCGCAGGAAATGCTGCCGTCCGGTGCTCACCCTGCTGCCGAGGACCCCCTCCAGGCGGCGCTTCTCCTGCGCCAGCAACTCCGGACGCCGCAGCGACTCATAACTCGGGTGCAGTCCCACCTGGTGCCCGCGACCCAGTATTCTCGGCATCAAGCGCCTGTAAAAAGCCGCGGGAAAGGAATGCTTGTTGTCCAGCTGGTGTTGTCCCCCGCATAAAAAGAAGAAATGAGAGCTCAGCCCCCGCGCTTCCGACAGCGTCATCAGCTGGTCGAAGGTATCGTACGGGTCCCGTTCCCAGCCCTCCTTCACCCGCCTGTAGTTCTGCAGGTAATAGCGGGCCTGCGCCGGGTTGCCGCGCTTGAGCAGGCTGCCGCCCAGCTTCCGCAGGAGGGACAACGGACCGTTCCACAGCAGCGGAAAGTCAACGTCATGGGTGATCACCGCCTCAAAGCTCCGCGCCTTGCGTTCCTGTTCAATGCCGAGGTGCCTGAGCATGTTCCACAGCAACTCCAGGTACTCATTGACCACCGGCCGCCGCAGGAAATCACCCCGGTAGGCCAGGGATGCCCGGGCCGGGAACCTGCCGTGCCGGTCTCTGTCTTCTGCGACCAGTTCTTCCCAGCGGCTGAGCATGAAAAAGACGGAGGCAATGATGTCAATGCCGCAACGGAGACTCTTGCTGCTGATGTCCAGCTGGCTTTTTCCAAACAGCAGGGGGAGGTCCTCCCCTGCGAGGAAGGGGTTTTCCTCCTTGCTTACATAGCGCACGGTTTCCGGAATGTGCGCCTTATCAAGGTAACCCAGTGGGGCCCGATGGCGACGGAAGAAGTGGTTTTCTATCACCAGCTGCTTACCATTGGGCAAGCTGATGGTGCAGTCCGCAGCACCTGCCCCGCCAGGGTCCAGCTGGTAATCCAGGCCGAGGAATTCTCCCAGCAACACGCCTGCTGTGTAGGCGCACTCCTCGTAATGATCGGCTGGCAATTGAACGGTTAGCATTTCAGTGCTTTGCTGGCTGTTTGTTATTTATCGTAGTTGATTTAAGGCCTTTGCGTTGAAATAAACGTCCGCTGCGGAATTTATTCCGCCATGATTAAAAAAAGACGTTGGCGGAATGAATTCCGCCCTCCGATGCGGGCCTCCTTTTCCGGTTATTTTTCCAACAGTCGGCCCTGGAGGGCGGAATTTATTCCGCCAATATGGACCATCTCACACTACTTCACCCTCACATTCCTCCTGTCCCGTTCCTGCCCCAGCGCCTCCTCCACCAAGGCCAGAAAAGCGCCATTGCATTGCTCAACGGTGTACCGCTGCAGCACCTTCCGGCGGTTCACCGCCCCGATGGCCGCCAGCTCCTTCACGGAGGCAAAGCGGAACTGCAGCATGGCCTCCAACAAGGCCTCCGGCTGCCGTGCAGGCACCAGCAACCCGTTCTCCCCATGGGAAATCAAATCCCGGCAGCCCGCCACGTCAGTGGTAATGACAGGCTTCCCCATGGACATGGCCTCCAGGATCACCCTCGACAAACCCTCGCGGTAAGAGGGCAAGACCACCACGTCGCAGTCGCGAAGATAAGGCCTTACATCCAGCGCACTGCCAAAAAAACAAACGCCGCTCTCCTGCAGCGCCTGTTGCAATTCCCCGCCCGACACGGCCGAGGGATTGCTGAACTTGTGCTCTCCCAGCACCTGGCAGCAGGTGTTGGGACATTCCTGCACCACGCGTCCGGAGGCAGCCAGGTACTCCATGATGCCCTTGTCCCGCAGCAGCCGGCCAATGAACAGAAAGGTGAAGGGCCTGTCCCCGGTACCCGCCTCCTGCGGCTGGAAATAGCCGGTGTCAATGCCCTCTCCCGGCACCAGGGCGCATTGCTCCGGCTGCAGGATGTCGCGCCGCAGCAATTCGCCCCGGTCGCCTTCATTGTAAACGACCAGGTGCTGCAAGCGGCGGAAGGCCGTCTTCATGAGCACCGGCACCAGGCGGTTGAGCCCCCCGGGATGCAGGAAAACGTAGCCCAGGCCCGTCAACACGGAAATAGCCGGCACGCGGTTCCACCGGGCCACCAGGCTGCCATACAGGGAGGGCTTGATGGTGAAGTGGATGCCTAGACTCGGTTTTTGCCGTCGGTACAGCCACCATAACTCTGCCAGGAAAAGCAATTCCAGGAGCGGGTTTCGGTTCTCCCGCCGTAAAAAGCGCAAGGGGATGAATTCATCGAAGTCGGTGGGATTCAGCAGGGAAGTGTATTCGTCAAGCGGGACTGCCACCGCCACTTGATAACCACTGGATCGAAGGTGCCGGATGATCGGCAACCTGAAATTGAAAATGCTCCAGGAGGCATTGTCAATCAGAAGGATTTTCTTCACAGGACAAGACCCTTTTCATTTTACTAATGTGGTGAATTCCGTTAGTAGTCAATGTTTGGTCTGTCCGGGTGATTAATTAATACAAATATACGGCATTTTGAATGTTTTGTTTTCTTTTTCTGCCGGCAGCTGCAATTTTAACAGCGGTGCCAGCAGTGGCGGAAACCTACAAAAATTGCGGTGCGCTACAAATATTGCGGTGCGATGCACCTGGGGGGCTAGGGTTGGCACAGGGCCATAAATATTGCGGTGCGCTACAAATATTGCGGTGCGCTGCACCTG
>JBEAYO010000289.1:0-5068 GCA_041159285.1 Bacteroidota bacterium
TTCAGATGCGCGGGGCTTCGCCCCGCGCATCTTCCCAAAAGAGCACCTTTTGAGACAGCATTAGAAAATAATGAGGTTGTCTTAAAAGGCACTTTGGCGAGACGCCTTCTTGCAAAGTGCGTTCGGCCGGCCACAGGCCGGCCGTACCCACTTTCCAGGGAACAATCGGCTCCGGCGGAACGAATTGCCGGGTCTTTTGAGACAAGCCCTTAGCTCGATATATCCGTATAGTTCAGGCTGGCATCAAAGGCATGTTCAATAAGAACAGAGGAATCGCTGCAGGAAGCACCTTGAAATGACACAGATTGACGGTATAAGGCCGCAGTGTGCACCTAATACATTGGTCTTCAGAAAGTAGAAACTTTATTTCTTTTTGTAGTCCCCCCGCTTCCAGGCATCGAAGAACTGCTTCCAGGCGATGGGGTTGAAAATATTCATGGGTGGTTGCTGGCCGATGTAGTAGTAATTGCGGGCCTGTTGCCTGAGGTAGTAATTGGCGTGCTCAGCGCCAACCGAAGGCACGGAGCTACGCATCTTCTCCAGCGTCTCATTGGCCACGTTGCGCAAGGCCCGCTGCTCCATCTCTGAAGTGACATCCATCGCCAGAAACTCCAGCTTGAGATGCTCCTTGCTGGGCCAGGGAAACACCACCGTTTCAGGAAGATTGATCGTGTCCTGGGTCATGAGCTGCACCAGGGAATAGCGGTTGTCCTTTAACTCGCTCGGAATGAGGTATTCCACTGTCTTGTAGCCCACGGCCGAAAACTCCACCACATCCCCTTTTTCCACCACAATGGAGAAAAAGCCGCTGAAGTCAGTGTAAGTTCCCCGTCCTTTGTCCTTGACGATGATATTGGTAAAGGGCACGGGAATCAGGTCCGCCGTCGTGCCGTCGAGCACCATGCCCGTGAATTGAACGAGGTTGCTGTCCTGTGCGAGCTTTTGCGCCAGGAGCTCTGAACCAAGAACCAAAGCCGTGAAGGCTGCGATGAAGATTTTTACTTTCATGACATCGATTCGTTAGGGCATTAGTATTTGAATATTAAATAAAAAACGACTTTTGACACGGCCTTGCCAAAGGCTCCCCAAATTTAAAACAATTGTAGCGATGAAAAGATATTATGTACTCCTGCCGTTCATTTTTTATTGGATTTTTAACCAGGCCGCGGCCCAGGGCCCTGCCCAAAATCCCGCAACCACTGCTGCTGCAGCCGCCTGGCAACAGGCCAGGGATGCGGTGGTGCTGCTTCGCAACGACGGCGACCTGCTGCCGGTCAAAAAGGTCAACTCAGGGAGGATTTGGTTGCATCACTTCGGCATGGAGCCTGGCTGCGAATTCGACAGGACAATCGGATATTACCGGGAGCCGTATCACCGCCCCAAGCTTGCAAGCGATGCAGATGTGCGCATTTCAGCCATAGACGCGGCAGCGCTGATGGCTGCCGATACGGCCGCAGTCCGGGAATTTGAACGCGTGCTGCGCTATGACATGGAACAATCAGCAGTCGTTTTGGTTGTTTTCGGGAATCCTGCCCTGCTATTGAGGC
Organism: Bacteroidota bacterium; assembly: GCA_041159285.1. Classification (GTDB taxonomy): domain Bacteria; phylum Bacteroidota; class Bacteroidia; order Chitinophagales; family Saprospiraceae; genus UBA6168. The sequence goes on from JBEAYO010000289.1 coordinate 1,548, forward strand.
TGCCGGAGCTTTCCCGCGTCCGGGCTCTCATTTGGGCACCTGGCAGGGATGCGATTTTCCAGTCCATTGCAGCCCAGCTGATTTTCGGGGGGTGCACCGCCAGTGGCACGCTGCCATTTCCCGTGGGCGAGGTGTTTTCTGCCGGGGCCGGTCTAGCCACGCAGGACGCAATCCGGCTTGGCTTCGCCCCTCCCGAAACTGCCGGACTGGACGGCAGCTTGCTAAAGGACAGCATAGCGGCCGTCGTGGACCAGGGCATCCGGCAGCGGGCATTCCCCGGTGCACAGGTATTGGTGGCCAAAAACGGAAAAATCGTTTACCACGAGGCATTCGGCTACCACACCTATGACAGCCTGCAGCCTGTGAGCACCGCTGACATTTACGACTTTGCCTCGGTCACCAAGGTGACCTCCGCACTGCCCGCCCTGATGAGGTTGCATGGAGAGGGGCGCTTCGACCTGGATGCACCGCTGTCCGCTTACCTGCCGTATTTCCGCAACAGCGGCGTGGGAAGGGCCAGCTGCAGGGAGTTGTTGGCTCATTACGGCGGCCTCCAGCCCAGCATTGTCTTTTGGCGGGAGGCAAAGGATACCAAAGGAAACTGGAAAAAGAGAAGTTTCAGGAATGCGTATTCCCGCCGCTATCCGGTTCGCATCACCGACAGCCTCTTTTTGCACAAAAGGTACAAAAAACAGATATTCAAGGGAATCCGGGATTTGCCGCTGCTCGAAAAGAAAGCATACGTTTACTCCGACCTGTCCTTCATACTCTATCCCGATATTGTAGAAAAGCTGACCGGCGAGCCGCTGGAAGCTTACCTGAAAAAGACCTTTTACGCCCCACTCGGCGCCACGACACTTACCTTCAACCCGCTCCGGCATTTCCCGCAGCAGCGGATTGTACCAACCGAGCGCGATACTTTTTTCAGGAAAATGCAGGTGCACGGCACGGTTCACGACGAGACGGCCGCCATGCTGGGCGGTGTTTCAGGCCATGCCGGACTCTTTGGATCCGCAGGTGACCTGGCCAAGCTCGTCCAGCTATACCTCAACGGTGGCGAGTACGGCGGGGAGCGGTTGATAGACAGCGCGGCGGTTGAGGCGTTCACGCGTTGCCAGTACTGCGAGGAAGGCAACAGGCGGGGCCTTGGCTTCGACAAGCCGCTCTTGCAGTACGACCCTGAAGAAAGCTATGTGGCGGCCAGCGCCAGCCCGGCGAGCTTTGGCCATTCCGGCTACACCGGCACTTTCTTCTGGGCCGATCCCGAACACGACCTGCTCGTGATCTTCTTCAGCAACAGGGTTTATCCCGACCGCTCCAGCGTGGGATTATACGATTTGAACATCCGGCCCCGGATTCAGCAGGTTGTTTACAATGCCATGGGCGAAAAAAACGGGGGCTAGTCGCCGGCGGTTTGTTTGCTGCCTTTTTGCAAAAGGTATCCTGCCAGCACAAACACCAGTAAAGACGCCAGGTACACCGGCCAGGGAATATCTTCCCCCCCGCTTTGATTGAGCTCTCCGAGGCGGTCCTGGTTGAACCAGGCTACCACCACCTGGATGGCGTTGTTCAAAAAGTGTGCAATCACGGGCACCCAGAGGTTTTTGGTCCATAAGAGCAGCAGGCCCAATACAATCCCCAGCAGGAAAATCGCCAGGAAGCGCTGCACCTGAAAGTGAGTCAGGCTGAAGATGAAAGCTGAGAAAAGCACTGCCGGCGTGCTGTTGCGGAACAGCCGGCCCAGCTGTTGTTGCAGGAAGCCCCGGAATATCATCTCCTCGCCGATGGCCGGGATGACTGCCATGACCAGCAGGTTGAACACCAGTTCGCTCGGATGCTGCATCGTCAGAAGTCCGACCACCAGGTTTTCCGATTGGACCTCAGCCTCGACCAGCTGGTCTGCGCCGGGGAACTGGCCGATGGCCCAGCGGTTGAAAGTAAAAAAGAGCTGTGCGAGCGGAAAAGCGCCGGCGATGAAGAGGATGGATTTGCCGAGCGTTGCCACATCCGGCTTGCGGCTTAATGCGACGGCCTGCGGCCAGTGGCCTTTGTAGAAGAGCCAACCCGCGACGAGTGCCGGCACCAGAAAAGTCATGGTGTGGTTGAGCAAGAGAGTGCCGCGGATGAAATTGCGTATTTCTGCAGTGCTGTCTTTGCCAAACTCGCTGAAAATGCTGCGGATGTCAATCCCTTGCATTTCAGTAGCCAATGCCATGATGCTGCTGCCGGCGAACATGCCGAGCAGGATGAGGCCACCCAGGGTGAAGACGATGGTTTTAGGTGGCACGGGCGGCGGGTTTCCCGCTTCCGGGCTGTTGTTGGGTGGCAGTTCATTCATCGGAGCTGTGTTTTATCAGTTGATTATTGTTATGAGACGGGACTGGTCGCCCTGGTAAAAAGCGCCATTGTTGCAGCGGTTGCGAACATATTGCCGCGGCATACATTAATATTGCGGCAAATATACATTTCCATCGGCAGATTGAGCGGATGCAGAGACAGGCTCCCGGCACCGGCAACTGCCATTCAAACCAAGCTGCTCAAATGACTAAGCTCAGCGTGAACATCAACAAGGTCGCCTTGATTCGGAATGCCAGAGGGGGCAACCTGCCGGATTTGGTGCAGGTTGCCCGGGACTGTGAGGCATTCGGGGCGCAGGGCATCACGGTGCATCCCAGGCCGGATCAGCGCCATGTGCGGTTTTCGGACATTCCGCTGCTGCGGGAGGTGGTAAGCACAGAGTTTAATGTGGAAGGCTATCCCAGCCCCGAGTTCCTGAAACTGGTGCTGGACAACAAGCCTGACCAGGTGACGCTGGTTCCCGATTTGCCGGGGGCTCTTACATCTGACCATGGCTGGGACACGGTGGGGAGTTCCGCTTTCCTGACCTCGGTCATTGCGGAGCTCAAGGCAGCCGGCATCCGGGTGTCCGTGTTTGTGGATGCAGAGGAGCGGGTTGTGGAGGGAGCCAGGTTGGTGGGGGCTGACCGCATTGAGTTTTACACGGGGCACTATGCGCATCAGTACGAGGTTGACCGGGAGGCTGCTGTTGCGCCGCACCGCCGGGCGGCACTGCTGGCTGCCGGCATTGGCCTTGGGATTAATGCCGGGCACGACCTCAACTTGACCAACCTCCGTTATTATCGGCAGGAGGTTCCCCACCTGCTGGAGGTTTCAATTGGGCATGCGCTGGTTTGCGATGCGCTATATTACGGTTTGTCAAATACCATACAGATGTACCTTCGCCAGCTTCAGGGGTAGCATTTTTTCAAAAATTCGTCCTCCCTCTGAAAGGAAGGCTGTCTCAAAAGTCCAATTTGCGAGGCACCTTCCCGCAATAGGAGGCTGCCTCAAAAGACCCTTGGCGGCTGACGCCGCCAAGAAACATTTGAATGAAGGCCCATTTTTTTGATTTTGCTTCGCAAAATCAAAAAAATGGGCATTCATTCATTGTTTTCTTTCGCCGCCGCAGGCGGGGAAAGTCTTTTGAGACAGCCTCCCCCCCTTTCGCCGCGGTTTGGCTT
>JBEAYO010000290.1:0-5061 GCA_041159285.1 Bacteroidota bacterium
TTTTACGAGAAGTTGCCTTGATAGGCGGTTTTTAAGAGCCCTGCAGGATTACGCCAGCAATTTCTCCTCCACCCGCGGCGCGCGGAATACCACCTTCCCGTCAAAGACATCCAGCACTACCTGAGAATTGGGCTGTACTTTCCCCATCAATAGTTGACGCGACAACTCGTTGAGCACCTTCTTCTGTATCACCCGCTTCACCGGGCGTGCCCCGAACTCGGGATTGAAACCCTCGTCGGCGATGAATTCGGCGGCCTGGGGCGTGATGGCGAGTTGAATCTGCTGGTTTTTCAGCAGCCCGACCACCTGCTGCAACTGCAGGTCCACTATCGCGCGGACATCCCGCGCCGTGAGCGGTTGGAACATGATGACCTCGTCAATGCGGTTCAGGAACTCGGGCCTTACTGTCTGCTTCAGCAGATTGAAGAGCATCTCCCGGGTGGCGTCTGCTACTTCCTCCTGATTTGCCGGCGTCATTTTTTCGAAATTAGCGCGGATCAGATCGCTGCCGATGTTGCTGGTCATGATGATGACCGTGTTCTTGAAATTCGCGACCCTCCCTTTGTTGTCCGTCAAGCGGCCGTCCTCCAGCACCTGCAGCAGGATGTTGAACACATCCGGATGCGCTTTTTCAATCTCATCCAGCAGCACCACGGAGTAGGGCTTGCGGCGCACGGCCTCCGTCAGCTGACCGCCTTCATCGTAGCCAACGTAGCCGGGAGGAGCTCCCACCAGGCGGCTCACGGCATGGCGCTCATGGTACTCGCTCATGTCGATGCGCGTCATGAGGTTCTCGTCGTCAAAGAGATACTCTGCCAGGGCCTTGGCCAGTTCCGTCTTGCCCACGCCGGTGGTTCCCAGGAATAGGAAAGAGCCAATTGGCCGCTTTTCATTCCCCAGGCCGGTGCGGCTCCGGCGGATGGAGTCGGAGACGGCCTCCACGGCTTCTTCCTGCCCGATGACGCGGCGGTGCAGCTCCGCTTCCAGGTGCAGCAGCTTTTCGCGCTCGCTCTGCAGCATGCGGGTCACGGGAATGCCCGTCCAGCGGGCAACAATCTCGGCGATGTCCTCTGCGTCCACTTCTTCCTTGACCAGCAGTTTACTGCCGGCTTGCATGGATTTAAGGCGTTCGTTGAAATCATCCAGGAGTTTCTGCACTTCCGGGATACGGCCGTAGCGGATTTCGGCCACTTCGCTGAATTTCCCCTCCCGCTCCATCCTTCCCGCTTCCTGCCGGAGGTTCTCCAGGTCTTCCTTTGCCTGTTGTATGCCGTTGATGACGGCCCGTTCGCTTTCCCACTTTGCCTTGAGGCCGTTTCGGCGCTCCTCGAGGTTGGCGAGTTCCTCTTGTATGCGCTTGATTTTCAGTTCGTCATTTTCCCGCTTCATGGCCTCGCGCTCGATTTCCAGCTGCCGGATTTTGCGCTCCACCTCGTCGAGTTCCTCCGGCATGGAGTTCATCTCCAGGCGGAGGCGGGCAGCGGCCTCGTCAATGAGGTCGATGGCCTTGTCGGGCAGGAAGCGCTCGGTGATGTAGCGGGTGCTCAGCTGCACGGCGGCGACGATGGCCTCGTCGCGGATGTTGATGCGGTGGTGGGTTTCATAGCGCTCCTTGAGTCCCCGCAGGATGGAGATGGCGTCTTCCTCGGAGGGTTCGTTGACCATGACCATTTGGAAGCGGCGCTCGAGGGCCTTGTCGGTTTCGAAGTATTTCTGGTATTCGTTCAGGGTGGTGGCACCGATGGTGCGCAGGTCGCCGCGTGCCAGGGCCGGTTTTAGGATATTGGCGGCATCCATGGCGCCCTGTCCCTTGCCGGCTCCCACCAGGGTGTGGATTTCATCTATGAAGAGGAAAATGCGTCCCTCGGAGCTGATGACCTCCTTCACCACGGATTTTAGCCTTTCCTCGAACTCTCCCTGGTATTTGGCACCCGCGATGAGGGCGCCCATGTCGAGGGCGAAGATTTCCTTTTCGCGCAGGTCTTCTGGCACGTCGCCGTTGACGATGCGGTGGGCAAGTCCCTCGGCGATGGCGGTTTTTCCAACGCCGGGTTCGCCGACCAGGATGGGGTTGTTTTTGGTTCGCCGGGCCAGGATGTGCAGTACGCGGCGGATTTCCTCGTCGCGGCCGATGACAGGGTCGAGCTTGCCGTTGCGGGCGCGCTCGTTGAGGTTGACGGCGTACTTGCCGAGGGCCTGGTAGCTTTCCTCCGCGCTGGCGGTGGTCACCCGGCTGCCCTTGCGCAGGTCATTGATAGCGTTCTTGAGGCCTTTTTCCGTGACGCCGCTGTCCTTCAGCAGCTGGGAGATGCTGTCGCGGGTGACGAGCAGGGCGAGCAGGAGGTGTTCCAGGGCCACGTACTCATCGCCGAACTCCTTGAGGTAAGTGTTGGCGCGCTGGAGCACTTCGTTGGCCGTGCGCGAGAAGTACTGTCCGGCACCGCCGCTGACGCCGGGGTAGTTTTTCACGATGCTGTCGGTGGCGCGGCGGAGTACCTCGTAGTTAACGCCGAGTTTCTTGAGGATGAAGGGGGTGACGTTGTCGTCCACGTCCATGATGCCGGCGAGCAGGTGGCCTGCCTCTATGTGTTGCTGGTTGTTTTGAAGGGCCAGCTGCTGGGCGCGCTGGATGGCTTCCTGGGATTTTATGGTCAGATTGTTGAGATTCATAGGCTGTTGTTTTTATAGTTTCAAAGGGATGGTGTCAATGCTTGTGCCAGTCGAAAATAGCGGTAATTATGTCGGGAAATTATTAAAACAAGGTGTCATCTTGACACAAAAAGTTGAGAAATGCGACAAATCGTCGTGCTGGATATGGCTTCAGCGTCGGTGGCTGTAGTGTTCTTTTCCGGAAGAAAGAGCTTGGAGGTCAAGGCTGTCTCAAAAGACCCGGCGCCCTTTCAGAAGTCCACCCGTCGCAGGCGGAACAAGCCGGTCAGGGTTTTGTCCGCCTCTTCATAATACTTCAATGCCGGCAAACAAAAAGGCCAATTGGAGGCGAGCCCCCAATTGGCCTTTTCATTCACCAGCATCGAAGCTGGCAGCGCCAGGCAGGTAATTAACGCACCACCTGGAACTTCTTGGAACGATAGCCTTCCGGCGTATTGACCGCCATGAAGTAAACGCCAGTAGCCAGGTTAGTGACGTCAAAGCTGTAAGTGCCCTTGTGGACATTGTTCAGCTCCTGAGAGCTAACCAGCCTGCCATTGAAATCAATGATATTGACAGTCACCTGCTCAGCCGGGTTTTCGAGCTCGAGGTTCAGGCGGACCACATCGCTGACCGGATTGGGAGCGATGGAAATCTTGCTCTTATCCAGCGGCTCTTCCGTGCCGACGGTGTTGAAACCATCTGTGTGCAGGCGAATCACACCCTTGTAGCCACCACTCCAGCCGCCAGTGTAGAAGCGGTCAGTGTAAACAGCAGATCCGAGTCCGCCTGCCACTTCACCCTGTCCGCCATAGGCATACCAGGGAGCTTTGCCAAGACCGGAGGCGATGCCATCATACTGTACCATCATCAGATAAATCTTGTTGGCATCCAGCGGAATGGGATCCTCAAATTCGACGGTAATCATGTCGTAGGGCTGTTCTGTGCCGGTGAGGGAGTAGCTGGCAATGCCGACAAAGGCTGCTCCGGAGCCACTTTCGTTGAGCTCGTCATAGGTCGTGGCGCCACCAGGAACTGTGCCGTTGCCATCCGGGTCGGCATCGTACAGGATAAGTTGGAAGGCATCCGCCTCCGGATCGCCGGAGAAGAGGGAATCCGGATTGGCGAGCGAGAAGGACATGTAAGTAGCCGTTTGTGCATCAGCCCCCGTGCGGTAGAAGTTGCCGAAGTCATAGCGGAAACCACCGTCAATGAAGGACTGGTCGCCGGGAGCAATCCAGCCGGCGTCAGTGTTCACCTGCACCTGGTTGTTGTCCTGGGCATAGGTGTAGTCGGTGACTACGAATTTGCTGGTGAGCACTTCGCTGTTTTCAGAGTTGGTGAATTCGACGTTGTATTCGCCTTCGTCAACAGGAATATAAGGCGTGTCGAAGATCCAGTCGAGAACGGACTGGCCCGGGATGTCCGTCACCACTTCAGAGACGCTGGTCACCTGGCCGTTGGGGTCGGTGATTTCGTAGCTGAGAGTGAGGGCGGGCAGCGTGTCCTGGTTCAGGTTGATGAAGCGAACTGCCATGTCCGTCAGCGGGAGCAGACCCGTCTGCGGCGTGTGATAGGAGTAAGCAGCAACGCCGTTGCCAAAGGCACGCACTTCGAAGGAAGCGTTGACCGGCACGTCGTTGTCCAGCGCGCTGGTGATGGCCTCGCAGGTGGCGCGGGAGGCGAACACGGCCGGGATGGTCACCAGGGCGGCGGAATCGCCTGCGGCCATGCCCAACAGCGAGTTGGCATCATCAGTTGCGTTGTTATAGTGGTTGCAAATGATCACGCCGGATGCTCCAGCCAGCTGGGCATGGTATGTTTTCAAGCTAAAGGTGCAGGCACCGCGGCGAATAAGCGCCATCTTGCCAGTCAGGTCTGTGACAATCGGCGTACAGCAAAGGCTGTCAGTAGCACTGTAGGCCCAAACGACATCGCCCGTGATGGTTTGGTCGAGGATAGGACCCCAGTCTTCTGTTTGTGTTCCGTAGTCATATTTACCTGCGATGGAAGCAGGGGAGTTGACCACGAAGTCCACCGGGATCGGCGAGCCTGCGTTGATCTGAGCGCGAAGCCCTTCTCCAAGCGCCAGCAGTGTGAAAACAAGAAGTAACTTGGTAAAAGTTTTTTTCATAATGACTCAATTTTGTTTAGAAGAATTAGGTTTTCTTACAACACGTAAATTTATTAAAATTCCGTTTTTCGCAAAATTTTTTAAGCGTTTTATTATATAAAAGTTTTTTATTTTAATTTGTAATTAATTGAAAAATAATGATTTGTCAAAATAGCTTGTTTTGACCCAAGCCTGTGACATGGTATTTTTCCTGTCAATTTCTGCAGTTCACCTGAACAGGCCTTCCGTAAGCTCAATCTTCCGCACCTCTAATCCTTTAAAATCAGGCATAAAAAGAC
>JBEAYO010000291.1:0-5059 GCA_041159285.1 Bacteroidota bacterium
GGCATCTACTGCGAAAATTCATCGGTGACTTTTAAAGCAATCAATACATCTCCGGTCAGCGGAAACATGATCTGCAACTGGTCAGGGCCTAATTTTTTCTCGGCGACTCAAAACTTAGGCCCGGCTGACACAGTCAGCCTGACATTAACCAATATCAACGCATCTTTCCAGGGAACCTACACCGTGGTTTGCACCAGCCTCGGCTGCGCTTCCCAGCCGCTGAGCTTTGACCTCCAGGTGGATGCCTTTCCGGAAATCAGCAGTATCAGTCCTCCCGGGATTGTCTGCCCCGGACAGTCGATGGTATTGACGGCTCAAAATTCAGTGCAGGGAACCTCGGCCATCACCTACACCTGGACCGGTCCCAGCGCCCTGTTGCCCTTTACCTCCACTGCTGCCACCCCGCAAGGCCCTTTCAGCCTGACGATTCCCTCGGTGACAGCTGCTGAAGCGGGTGAATATTGCCTCATCCTGGAAACCCAAGCCGGCTGCAAATCCCTGCCTCAGTGCACCACGGTTGATATTTATCCTGAACTCAGCATCCAGATTCAGGCTGATCTGGTGACTTGCATCGGAGGAGATATTGAATTGAGTGCCATCAACACCGCGCAGGGAGTTGCACCTGTCACCTATATCTGGACCGGCCCCTCGGGCGGCGTAATCGGATCCGGAATCGGTCCGAATGCAGGTCCCTTTGAGGCTTCAGTGACCGATGCGGGCGTTTCAGATGCTGGAACTTATGTGTTGACGCTTACCTCCATCAACGGGTGCTCTGCCACGGCCACTGTGGACATTGTCGTGACGCCTGGAATTTCTATTGACAGCACCTCTGGTGCGGGCTCCTATTGCGAAGGGGCAGATGTCACGCTCAGCGCAGTGAACAACCTGGGGTCTGACAGCCTGGTCTATCAGTGGATTGGTCCCGGCGGCGTGGTTTACGGTCCCTACACGGTGGGCAGTGGTGATCCGCTGTCGGTGTTTCTGGAGAACATAGGGCCAGCCCAGGTCGGCCTTTACCAGTTGTCGGTGGCTTCCACGGAAGGCTGTGTGATAGACCCTGTTTCCTTGAGCGTGGATTTGTACCCTGATATCCAGCCCATAGCTATTTTTCAGGTTGGCGATTTTTGCGAGGGCCAGACCGGGACAGTCTGCGCCGCAAGCCTGCAGCCGCTCCTGGGCGGATTTAACTATCATTTCCTCCTGCCGGATGGCAGCACCCAAAGTGTCGCGGGCACTTCTGGCGATACCATCTGTGTCGATGCAGTGGCGGAAGGCAGCACCTGCGCATGGCTGGAGTCTGCTGCAGGTTGTCTGTCCGACACGGTTTGCACTGACATACAAGGCCTGCCGTATCCCTTCCTTGATGTTCAAGCCTCCGCCACCTCACTTTGCGAAGGAGAAAATCTGTTTCTCAACGGAAGCAACACTGCCAGCGGAAGCGGGGATGTGACCTACACCTGGTTCGGCCCCAACGGAACCATTGTTTTTACCGGAACAGCACCCTGGGAGGGCCCCTTCCCGGCCCAGGTTTTAAATATCTCAGCCAGCCAATCTGGTGATTATTTCATCATCGTCCAATCCGGTGGCTGCTCTTCCGATCCCTATCTCTTTGAAATTACCGTGAACCAGGCGCCGGAAATCAGCAGCAGCGCAGGAGGCGGGTCCTTCTGCGAGGGCGCAACCACCGCCTTGACCTTCACCATGGATCCCTCCGGGGCTGCCGCTGCCAATTGGCAAATCATCGGCCCCAACGGCTTTTCCCAGTCCGGCAGCACTGCGATAGTAGCCACTTATTCCTTCGATCTGCTGGTGACCGGAGCTGCTGCCGGCGACTACGTAATCACGGCCGTTTCCGCACAGGGCTGCGAGTCTGATCCTGTGACGATTTCTGTGGCGATTGAAAACCTGCCCCCCTTGACCATGTCGGCCTCCAGCAACCTGCTTTGCGCGACTTCAGAGCTGCAGCTCTCCACCAGTTCCCCGAGTGGAAATGGCGTGACCTACGACTGGTATTTTGAAGGAGGGCTCCTGGGGACAACGACCGACCCCGTTTTCGTGGTCGCCAATCCCATGGCGGGAAGCTACCAGGTGGTAGCCAGCCTTGACGGCTGTGAAACCAGCTCTGCCGAGCTGGATGTATCGCAACTGCCTGGCCCTGTTGCGGAAGATGACCTCTTCGAGGCAGGAGCGGTAGCCCCGTATTCGGATAATGTGCTGGCCAACGACTTTCCGCAAGGGGCTGTCACGGTTGACATCATCGAGCTTCCCGCTTTCGGGACCGTTGAGATTTCCGATGACGGAAGCTTCATGTACACGCCGGGCTCCGAATCTGTGGTAAGCGATGAGTTTGTCTATGAAATCTGTCAGGTTGACTGCCCGGACCAGTGCGACCAGGCATCGGTCAGCCTGCTGTTCGATGTCGAGTGCATCGTTCCGAATGTCGTCACGCCAAATGGCGATGGCGCCAATGACCAGTTGGAGATCCTGTGCCTTGAGAACGGCAGCTTTCCCGACAACAGGTTCAGGGTGTTTAACCGCTGGGGGAACGAGTTGGTAGTGTTCGAACCCTATGCGAACAACTGGGACATCACTTTTGGCTCCGACAAGAAACCGGTGCCGGCCGGCGTGTACTTCTTCATGCTGGAATTGGATAAAAACAACGGGCAGGAAGTGATCACAGGCTACATCAAAGTCGTGCGCTGACCCCGTCGCGACAAGTCTGACAAACATTCACCTCAGCGGATGCTGTAAAAATAAAACGAATGAAAAAGCAACTATTGACCGCGCTGCTGTCCCTGGCATTTGTTTCAGCCTGGTCGCAGAGTGAACCCATGTTTACCTTCAACCTGTTCAACAGGCTGAACTTCAATCCGGCGGTGGCTGGATCAGAGGAGGTGCTCGATGCAGGCGTCATCTACCGCAACCAGTGGTGGTCGGGCCTGGAGGGAGCACCCCGCACCGCCAACATGTACGCCCACATGCCGGTGATGAAGCGAAGCGCAGGCCTGGGGATGAACATGATCTACGACAAGATCGGAACTGACAAGTTGTTTTCCTTCGCCCTTGACTATGCCTACCGCATTCGCTTTTCCGGCAAAAACGTGCTTGCCATCGGCCTGAGCGCCACGGTTGAGAATGTGAGGACGGACTGGAATGAAATCAACGGGGCCGTCAACCTCAATGATGTCAGCCTGGGCAATGACATCGGCTCCAGGACGAGGCTCAACCTCGGTCCCGGCATTTATTTCAAGAACAAGAAATTCTATGCCGGGTTGTCCGTGCCCAGGGTGCTGGCTAATTCCCTCTACAATGACCGCGGCCAGTTCAGCAACAAAGTGAACACCTGGTTCTTCCAGACGGGGATGACACTCCCCCTGGACAAAGGTGGGAGCCTGAAGCTGTTGCCCAATATCCAGGTCAGGCACAATTCCAGCAGTCCCTTCAGCATGACGGCCAACCTCAACCTGTTGATCCACAACGCACTGATGCTGGGCGTCGCCCACCACTGGGATGATTCGGTCGATGGACTCCTGTCTTATCAGTTCGCCAACGGCCTGAGAATGGGCCTGGCCATTGACTTCACGGTATCAGACCTGAGGAATGCCACTACCGGCAGCTTCGAGGTGATGATGGCCTACACCTTCCCTTGCGATGACTGCAGGATCAAAAACCTGCGCTATTTTTAATGGCCATGACCTTTTTTTTCAATATGCACCGTATCAAAAACGACCATCAGATGAAACTCAAAATAGCCATTGCGGGGTTCTTTTTCCTTGTCTCTGCCGCCAGCCTGTTTGCCCAGGAGGACGCCATCCTTCGAAATGCCAAGGAAATCAACAGCCCGCAACTCGACTTTAGCCCCGTGCCTTTCAAAAACGGCATCCTCTTCACCTCCTCGAAGTCGGACCGCTTCCTGCAATGCCCGCCTGAGAATGCCGGTGACTTCACCGACATCTTCTTTGCACCCCTGTTGCCGGATGGCAGCTTCGGGCCAAAGGAGCTTCTGCAGGGGGAACTGAACGGAAAATACAACGATGGTGTCGCTGCAGTACTGCCCGGAGCGGACAAGCTGATCATCACCAGGAACAACACGAATGGCAAAAACGCTGCGGATATCATCGACCTGAAGCTTTATGCCCTGGAGTGGACAGAGGGGGCCTGGGGCAACTCCGTTTCGCTGCCATTCAACAGCGAGGACTGGTCCACTGCCCACCCCGCCATGTCACAGGACGGCTCGCTGCTTGTCTTCTCCTCCAACCGCCCGGGTTCGGTCAACGGAAGCATGGACCTTTGGTTTTCAAAAAATGAAAATGGGCAGTGGTCGGAACCAATCAATGCAGGTCCTGGCATCAACACCGCGGGGAATGAACTGTTTCCCTCGCTCGATGAACTGAATAACCTCTATTTCTCCTCCAACGGACATGGCGGCGCCGGTGGCCTGGATTTGTTCGCTGCCCGCCGGGGTGACAGCGCCGAATGGGAGCTGGTCGGCAACCTGGGGACTCCCTTTAGCCAGGCCGGAGATGATGTTTCCTTCTTTCCAATGGAAAGCGGCACCCGCGGCTATTACAGTGGCTCCAGGGCTGATGGCACAGGTCTGGATGACATTTATTCCTGGACTTATGACCCTGTCAAAGAGGTCGTGGTGGCTGTGGAGGACAGCCTCAGCGGCGAGCGACTGCCAGGCGCCAGGGTTGATGTATCAGCGATTGAGTTTGGAAGCACCCTCGACAAGCTGTTCGAGGTGCAATTTCAAAACGGACAGCTCACCCTGACTGCCGACGAGAAGGGGGAGGTTACGATGAAGGTGAGGAAAGGCAGCAGCTATGAATTTGTGTGCTCCAAGGAGGGGTACATCAGCCGCACGCGGAGGGAAGATGACGCAGGGCTCATTGCAGAACAACCCTATGTGATAAAGCTGCCAAAGGCAACTTATTACACCGACTTGACTGTCATGGCGATAGATGCGGATTCAAAGCTGTTCTTGCCGTTCAGCAAGATCACCCTGCGAAATTTGTCCACGGGGGAAACCACTGAGTTGACAGCTGACAGCCTGGGC
>JBEAYO010000292.1:0-5052 GCA_041159285.1 Bacteroidota bacterium
AAGTCAAACCGCCGCGAGGAAGGGGTTTTTAGGACGCGGGGCTGCACCCCGCGTCCTTTTCAAAAGAGGGTGCCTCATCGATGGATCTTTTGAGGCAGCCTGAGAAGGCTTTAGAATATTGCGCAAGACGCTATTTTCTTTTCAAAAAAGCCCAGACCAACTCCCTCCCTCCCTGTAAATACTGACTTTTCACGCTTTTGTCCGGTTTGAGGCATATGTTCGTCCGGTTTGGGGCATTTTCGATATATTATTTTTGCCAAAGAATTCGGACAAAAAAGAGTTGTGGTGTTTCACTCTTGAAATCCACTTTAACTCTTGTTTACCAACTCGCTCCAACGTTTTTCGCACAGCGAGTACATCAAGTCCCCATCGTACCATACAGTCAGCATTAACTTATTTATTTAGTATATAGATTTGACCATACAGGGGCTGTCGGTGATGCATCCAACGGGGTGCCAATCCGACAGCTACTTTTTTTTGAATAGGTATTGTTTTATCCGAAATCACGCTCTCTCTTTTAAAAATTCAGCTTGTCGACGCCGGGTCCACCGAAGTTTGGACCCAGCCACCTCCGGCAAATGGCTAACTTTGAAAAAAGCCCTCGGTTTTCGATGAAATTCCTGACATTTGCTCATCTCAATGCCTGTTTACTTGCAGCGGCTTTCAGCATTGACAATGCTGGTTGATAATTTAATAGAGTACAACCCCTTCTTGCGGGATTGTCCGCCAGCCCAGCCCAAGCCAAATGAACACATCAGCGTTCCTGAAATCCTTTTGAAAACAAGCCGCTGCAGTCAGCAAACCGCTGATATCCAACTGCCAATGCGCTACCAAACACGCTCATCGCTAGCCCGCATCCTCGTTTTCCTGCTGCCTGTCTTCCTGGCAGACAGGGCACTTGCCCAGCAATTCTTGGTGAATGTAAAACAATGGACGGTGGAAGACGGACTTCCCCACCGGGAAGTAAATGTGTTGATCAAGGACCAGCGCGGCTTCATCTGGGCGGCCACCCCGGAGGGACTCTGCAGGGTAAACGGCCATAACCTCCAGCGGTACGACAAGAAGTCCGAGGGATTTCAGAATGGCAGCTTCTACAATATCATGGAAGACGCAGAGGGTTATTTCTGGTTGATTCCCATCGATCCCTATTCCGACATCGACATCTGGCACCCGGTGACCCGGGAACTCAGCTCTTTCAGGAAAAAGTTTGGCGAGCGCGTGCAGTTGCCAGTTACAATTCCTGAAAACTGGTCCCGTTCTTCGGCAGATGGCAGCATTGTCGCAGCGCTGTCCGATCCTGCCATCCTGTTTACTTTCCACCCCGACCGGGGACCTCAATACAAGACCGTGGTGGGTGCCGAGCAACTGATGCTGGTAGCAGCTGAAGACAAAACCTGGTTGTTGGCTGATAATTCCCGCATGCTGCAGATTGACAGGGAAGGGGTCATAAAAAAGGAGGTTTGGCAAAATGCCTCCGGCCTGGAAGTTCAACTCATGATAGAAAACAGCCGGCTCCCGCTGTGTTTCAGTACCTCAAATAACTTGGTTGTGAAAGCTCATGAGGCATTCCTGCTGGACAGACAAGAGAAATGCCAACAGCTGCCCGGCAACTGGACTACCCCTTTTCTGATCCCGGGATCCGCTCATTCCGAGATTGGGGAAGACCTGGTGCTCACCGGCGGCAAAATAGTCAAGCTCTCAGGGGAATTGGTCTATGAAATCTACTCGGACTGGACCGAAGAAAAAGGCCACCACTTCAGGAGTGCCTTTTTTGACAAGGACGGCATCCTATGGCTGGGCGGAGATTTTGGCATCCACCAAGTCGTCATTCGCAAAAAGGCATTTCGATGGTACCTTGCCTCGCAGACAGATGCGGGCAGAATCACCTCCAGGGGCTTTTTTATTAAAGATGGCGCTTTGGTCGCCACACTGGATTCGCACAAACCCATCATCCTTCGGCTAGCCAATCAGCAAAAAAGGGAGTTGACAGGAATGAAAACGGTGTTTGACATGAACTTCGTCCTGCCGCTCTCCACAGGTGTTTTTGCCATCGCCCAGAACGAAGCAATCTATGTTTTTTCAGCGCAGGGTCAGTTGCTGCGGTCTTATATCAATGATTTCAACACATTCGCCATGGCGGAATACCTTCCTGGCATCCTGTGCCTCGGCACCACTGACCGGGGCATCCAGTTGTTGAACCTCGAAAGCGGAAAGGCGACCAACTATGAAAAGCTAAATGGATTCGAAAACCTGCAACAGGCAAGGGTATTCCACATCGGGGCAATAGACAAGCAGTTCTACGGCCTTTGCACCAACAAGGGCTTCTTTATCCTTGACAAGACCCAAGGGGTACTGGCGCGGTTCAGCCAACAGGACACAGGTCGCCATTACCTGCCCTATAACGATATCCGGCATTTCGAGTTCGACAAGGACGGCATCTACTGGCTGGCCACTGGCGGCGGCGGCTTGATAGAACTGCATCCGGAACAGGCTGCCAACGGCAAAGGCGGTAAAAATCAATCCCATTTCAGGCAGTACGGACGGGAACAGGGCCTTTCCAACAATACACTGCACGCCGTTTACAACGATGACTACGGCCGGCTTTGGATGAGCAGCGACTTCGGCCTGATGGCATTGGATAAAAAATCCGGACGCGTGGACATATTCCTGGAGCAGGATGGCATCACGCACAACGAATTCAATCTTTTTTCCCATTTCAAAGGCCAGGACGGCACCCTCTGCTTCGGGGGACTCAATGGCATCAACTGCTTCCACCCCAGGGACTTTCTCAATCGCCAATCCGGCTTGAAGGCCCCGGTGGCCATTGTCTCTTATCAAAAATTCGACGGGGCAAGCGGTGAAATGAAAGACCTGACGGCTGAACTGGTCAATAGCAACAGCATCATCCTTCAACCTAAAGACCGCTTCTTCCAGCTCGACTTGTCGCTGCTCAACTATTTGAATACCGAAAAGACCCGCTACGCCTGGCAATTGACCGGCCTGGACGACAGCTGGAACATTTCCGAGGACCACACCCTGCGCTTCGGCCAGCTTCTCTACGGCCAGTATCGCCTGCGGGTGAAGGCCATTGATGCCTGGGGGAGGTGGTCGGACAGCACCCTGGACATCGAAGTGGTGGCCCTGAGTCCCTTTTACCTCCAGCTCTGGTTCCTGGCGTCCGTGAGCTTGCTGGCAGCCGCTGCCGTGGTGTTATTCATACGCTACAGAACCCGAATTTACAGGCGGCAGCAGGCACGGCTGGAAAGGGAGGTCAGCCAGCGCACGGAGGTCATCCGGCAGCAGACAGAGGAATTGCGCTCGCTGGAGCAACTGAAGTCCCGCTTCTTCACCAACGTCAGCCATGAATTGCGAACCCCGCTCTCGCTGATGCTGGGACCTATCGACAGCCTGATGAAGAAGCACTCCCGTGATGAAAAGGAACTCAGGCTTCTGAAACTCCTCCAGGGCAACACGCGACACCTGCTCAACCTGGTCAATGAAATCCTGGATTTGTCCAAACTGGAAAACGACAAACTGGAGGTGGTCAACACCACCGTCAGGCTCTACGACTTTCTGCAGCCATTGGTGGCACAATTCAGCGCTTACGGCGAAGGTGAAAAGATCAGGCTGGAGTTTCATTACGCAGCCGACAGGGAGCTCACCATCCGGATGGACGAGGGCAAGGTGGATAAAATCCTGCACAACCTCTTGTCCAATGCCTTCAAATTCTCGCCAGCGAACACCAAGGTACTCCTCAATGTCCGGGAAGAACCATCCCATATCCTGATAGAAGTGCATGACCAGGGGCCCGGTATTCACCCCGACGACTTGCCGCGCATCTTCGACCGCTTCTTTCAGTCCTCCAGGCCGGCAACCCAGGCCAAGGGAGGCAGCGGCATCGGGCTGGCGCTCTGCCGGGAGCTGGCACAACTGCTCAATGCCGGTTTGTGGGCGGAAACTGAACCAGGAAAAGGCAGCTCTTTGTTTTTCAAAATGCCGAAGATTCTGCCGGCAGAAGCAATCGCCGGAGGGCAGCCGGCAATGCCGGTGGAAAAGGAGTCAAGGACTGACGCCATTTCCGGCAATCTCCTTCTCAAGCAGGATAAAAAAGTAGCGCCGGAGCGCGCCACCATCCTGCTGGTGGAAGACAACGGCGATCTGCGGGAGTACATCAGAATCCAACTGGAGGAAGAGTACAACCTGCAAATGGCGGAAAACGGCAAAATTGCCTGGGACCTGCTGCAATCCGCTGCAGCTCCCGACCTGGTCATCACTGACCTGATGATGCCGGAAATGGACGGCGCGGAGTTGTTGAACCTGATCAAGGCGGATGACCTGCTCCGCCATGTCCCGGTCATCGTGTTGACAGCCCGGACGGACGTTCAGGTCAAGCTGGATATGCTGCGAATCGGCGTGGACGACTATCTCTCCAAGCCGTTTCTGGAGGAGGAACTGCGCGTGCGCATCCGAAACCTGTTGCGGCATTACCGCCTTCGCGTCCATCAGCATGCGGAGACTGAAAGGGAGGAGCAGGTATTTGAAAAGCCGGTCATCAGCGCTGCAGATGCCGATTGGCTGGCAACAGTTGAGAAACATTTTCAGCACCACCAGTCTGAGTCCGATTTCAATATGGATCGCCTGGCAGCCGACCTGGCCATCAGCGAGCGCCAGCTGCGCCGCCGTCTCACCCAACTCACCGGCCTCAGCCCGAACCTTTATCTGAGAGAACTGCGCCTGCAAACTGCCAGGGATTATCTGCAGCAGGGCAAGTACAGAACAGTGAAGGAAACCAGCATCGCCGTTGGTTTTTCCAAAGTCGCCCATTTCTCGCGCCTTTACCAGGAGCGCTTTGGCATCCTGCCCTCCGCATATTTTTCCTCGGGAAGGAATTCCGACCGGATTTGATTTTCAGCCGGGCATTTCGTAATTTTCCTGAAATATTAGTAACCGTTCAGCCACCCTTGCCGATGCCGCTTGTTTTCCGGAATGGGCGGTCGGCGGCACGCCTGAGCGCGCCGCCGACCGCCCTAAAAACCCCTTCCCCGCGGGGGT
>JBEAYO010000293.1:0-5052 GCA_041159285.1 Bacteroidota bacterium
ATTGAGGGCTTCGTCCACGGCGCGCTTGGCCCTGTTGTCGCCCTCTGCCACAGCGGTTCCCATGATGGCCACGCCAGAGTGGCGCATGACCGTGTTGACGTCTTCAAAGTCAACGTTTACGTAACCCGGCACTGTGATGATTTCGGCTATGCCCTTTGCGGCGGTGGTGAGGATGTTGTCAGCCTGGGCGAAGGCCTGGGAGATGGTCAGGTTGCCGTGTATGGCTTTGAGCTTGTCGTTGGAGATGACGATGATGGTGTCAACGTATTTCTTCAGTTCTTCCAGTCCGTCAAAGCCCTGGTAAACCCGCTTGTTGCCTTCAAAGGTAAAGGGCAGGGTTACGATGCCGACGGTGAGGATGTCCATTTCCTGGGCAGCCCTGGCGATGATGGGGGCTGCGCCGGTACCGGTTCCACCCCCCATGCCGGCGGTGATGAAGAGCATCTTGCAATTGTTGGTGAGGTAATTCTGTACCTCCTCAATGCTTTCTTCAGCTGAGAGTTTGCCGATGTTTGGTTTTGAGCCTGCGCCCCTTCCCTCGGTCAGGGTAGGGCCGAGCTGGATTTTAGTGGGAACAGGGCTTTGCTCCATGGCTTGCTTGTCCGTGTTGCAAATGGCGAAGTCAACGCCGATGATTCCCTGGCGGTACATGTGGTTGACTGCGTTGCTGCCGCCGCCGCCTACACCAATGACTTTGATGATGGGAGCGTCTTTCTTTTCGTCGATTAATTTGAATATCATAACTGCTAATTTTTCACAAATGAGGCAATAGAAGTGTTTCGAATATGGTTATGTTTATTGTCAGTCAAATTTCTGCTTAAAATTCAGAGTCTGGCTCGGACTGGAACCATTCCTTTGTCTTTTGGAAGATTTTGTCGAGGAAGCCATTGCTTTCCGTCTCAGCATCCAGGGCCGGCTCCATGGCGATCTGGTCCTGAGGCTGCTGCTGGCGGAATGCCTCCCGGGCAGTTTGCAGCCCTGAGGCCCTGCCCTCTTCGATATCCTGTATTCCCTTGAGCAGCAAACCTACGGCCGTGGCAAAAACGGGGCTCTGCAAGTGCTCGCTGTAACCGTGGGCCAGTTGCTCCACCGGCGTGCCGATGCGCGTGCTCATGCCCGTGTGGTACTCCGTGAGTTTGTCGATGTGGTTCAACAGGGCGCCGCCGCCGGTGAGCACAATGCCGCCGATCAGCTTGCCTTCGTAACCGCTGCGCCGTATTTCCCAGACCACGTAGTCCAGCACCTCTTCCATGCGAGCCTGGATGATGCGTGCCAGGTTCTTCTCGGATATCTCCTTGTGTTCGCGCCCCTTCAGGCCGGGAATCGTGATGATGCGATTGTCATAGACCTCTTCTGCCAGGGCTGAACCGAATTTCACCTTCAGCTTTTCAGCCTGGCTGTGCATGACGTTGCAGCCCTCTTTGATATCCTTGGTGACGACCCCGCCGCCGAATGGAATCACAGCGGTGTGCCGGATGATATTGTCCTTGAAAATGGTGATGTCCGTCGTGCCGCCCCCGATGTCAACCAGGGCGACGCCAGCCTCCTTCTCCTCATCGGAAAGCACGGCTGCAGCGCTGGCGATGGGCTCCAGGGTAAGGTTGGCAACGCGAAGTCCTGCCCGCTCCACGCATTTCACGATGTTCTGGGTGGCGGTGATCTGGCCGGTGATGATGTGGAAATTAGCCTCCAGGCGCACGCCGCTCATGCCGATGGGGTCTATGATGCCCTGCTCGTCATCAACCGTATATTCCTGCGGAAGCACGTGGATTATCTTGTCGCCGGGAGGAAGCACCAGCTTGTACATGTCATTGATCAGGCGATCAATATCGTGTTGGCTGATTTCTGTGTGGATGTTGTCACGGGTGAGCAATCCGCGGTGCTGCAAGCTCTTGATGTGCTGGCCGGCAATGCCCACGTGGGCGATGTGGAAGGAAGCCCCTGCTGCTCGCTGGGCTATGGCCACGGCATCCGAGATGGCGCGCACCGTCTTTTCTATGTTGCTGACCACGCCACGCATGACGCCCTCGCTTTCGACCTTGCCGACGCCGAGGATTTCAAGCCTGCCGTGTTGGTTTTTATGCCCTGCAATTGCACAAACCTTTGTAGTGCCGATGTCAACCGCAACTACCATTTCCGGGGCGCTGAAGTTTGGGTAATCCATGATTGCTGTTTTAAAAGATTTATCTCAATATAGTTGTGGTGCGATTTTACCGCAAATGCAGCAGAAACCGGCACTATCTTTTTTCGCAAACGACCTGTCCGCGATAACGAAGGTCAAGCATCCTGTATTTCTGCCAGCCTTCCCGGCTCATCGCCTCCTGATAGAATATCTTCAACCTGTTGAATTTGTCCGCTGCGTCAGCATCCCATTTCCCCAGCATGACGACATGGTCGCCAATCTTGGGCACCAGCAGGAATTCACCCCTGCCATTGAGGTGTACCTGCTCAAACAGCGCGTTCCAAAAGGCGTCTTCCCGCAGGAAATTGGTCAGGTGGTACAGATCCTTCAAAAGATGTTTCTTCTTCTGGAGGAATTCCGGCGTATGCGGCGGCACCTGCCCGGTGGCCACCAGCGTCCTGGCCGTGAAATGCTTGGACAACGGGATGCGCGCTCCGTCCATGTCGATGTAATACTGAGCACCGGCATTGTCCATGATCCGCAGGATGGGATCCCTTTGCTCAATGTTGACCTTGATGGCGCTGTTGGCCAGCAAGGCTACCTCCGCGTTCTTCACGAAGGGGTCTTCCTCCAGGGCGCGCTCGAGCCGGTCCGAATCTATGTTCCCCGCAGGCTGCTCATCCAGGGATGACCCCATGCTTCGCTCTATGAGGCGGATGACGTCCGCGGAATCTATCAAAAGCGCACCCGCCGGCAGGGGCTCCACCTCCACGATGGTCGCCACGACCGCCATCTCCCGCTTGCGCGCTGCCGCAGCTACCAGCAGCAGGACCGTCAGGAAGGCTCCGCCAACCCACGCGATTCTCCTGAAGGAGGTTTTAGATTGCTTTTCAGTTGACATGGACGTCAATGTTCTTTTCTTGAGCTCAATAATGCAGCGATAGGCTCCACCAGGGTATCTATGTCGCCGGCACCTATCGTCATCAATACATCAATTTCGTTCAAATCCAGCGCAGCGGGTATTTCCTTCATGGAAACCATGCGCTTGTGCTGGTTTTTCATCTTGTCAAACACAATGGCCGAACTGACCCCGGGAATGGGAAGCTCCCGCGCCGGATAGATGTCGAGCAGGAAGACCTCATCCAGTTTGTCGAGCTCGGCAGCAAAGCCGTCCTGGAAATCCCTCGTCCGGGAATACAGGTGGGGCTGGAATATGCCGGTGATCCTGCGGCCCGGGAACAAATCCCTCGCAGCCTGCACGGCGGATCGGATCTCCGTCGGATGATGCGCATAGTCGTCTATGTAAACCCTGTGCTCATCCCTGTAGATGAATTCGAACCTCCGCTTGATGCCCTTGAAAGAAGCAAGGGCCTCGCGAATGGCCTCGGGCTCAATCCCCAGCTGAAGGGCTACCGCAATGGCAGCCGTTGCATTTTCAACATTGTGGCGCCCAGGCAAGGACAGTTTCAAATTTTCCATGCGCGCCGGAAATCCGGCAGGTGCTGCAAAGTCGAAGCAGAACCAGCCATCCTCCACCCGAATATTTTCTGCACGGTAGTTCCCCTGCTCCAGTCCAAATGTTTCAAATGACTGATTATCAAAGTTTTGAACAAGATTACTATTAATAAAAACCTTGCCATTCGGCCTGGTCCTGCGGATGAATTCCTTGAAGCCCGTCTCAGCCACCGCATCGGGGTCTCCGTAGATGTCCAGGTGATCCGGATCCATGCTCAGCAGCACTGAGATTTCGGGCGACAAATGCAGGAAACTGCGGTCGTATTCGTCAGCTTCCGCCACCACCCAGTCGCTGTTTCCGCCGACATAGTTGGAGCCCAGGCTTTGGGATATGCCCCCCAGGAACGCCGTGCAGTCCACCCCCCCTGTGCGCAGCAAGTGCGTGACAAGGGAGGAAGTGGTGGTCTTTCCATGGGTTCCTGCCACAGCAATAGTGCTGCGGCTCCTGCTGATGATTCCGAGCACTTCAGCTCTTTTTTTCAGGGGCAACCCGCTGCTTTGAAAAAATGTCAGCTCTTCAAAGTCCCTCGGTATCGCAGGCGTCCACACCACCAGGTCCAGCCCCGTGGGAATGGCTGCCAGGTCCGCATCGCCATAGTGGACGCGCATGCCTTCAGCCTCCAGTTGCCGGGTGAGCGCGGTCTGCGTCTTGTCGTATCCATGCACCTCGGATCCCATACTCAGGAAGTAGCGGGCCAGGGCGCTCATGCCGATGCCGCCGATTCCGAGGAAGTAGATTTTTTTTATGTCGTCTAAGTGCAAGTTCATCGATGCCTGGTTCCTGTTAGTGACTGCTTTGTGTTTTGCGGGGGCATGCTATGCGCTTCGTCGTGGCAGACTGGCCGGAAAGCGCCCCCTGGTCTTCGGGCAACATAGTGTTTGTTTATTTCGCTGTCGGTTTTTGTCGTCAGTTTTACTGAGGTTCAGCCAGGGCCAGAATGGCTTTGGCGATTTCCTCAGCGGCATGGGGTTTAGCCAGCCGGGTCAGGTTGGCCCTCAAATCAGCCATCGAAGCTGGATTGTACAAGGTGGCCACGGCCGTGCGAAGCAAGTCCTTGCCTGCATCGGCATCTTTCACCAGCAGGGCGGCGTTCCGTTTCACCAGGGCCATGGCGTTTTTCGTTTGGTGATCCTCGGCCACGTGTGGGGAGGGGACCAATATGGCTGGTTTGCCCACCAAACAAAGCTCGCTGATGCTCAGCGCCCCTGCCCTGCCGATGACGAGGTCGGCAGCGGCATAAGCCAGGTCCATCCGGTCAATGAATGACAGCACTTTCACCGTCGGCAGAACGGCCGTTCCACACTGACTGAACTGCTCGTGGTAAAACCTCCCGCACTGCCACAGGACCTGGATGTCCGGATGAGAGCGCAGCAATTGCTCGCCGGACTGCATGGCCTCATTGAGGCTCCTTGCT
>JBEAYO010000294.1:0-5048 GCA_041159285.1 Bacteroidota bacterium
ATGGGCGGGGGGCGCCGCCCCGCGCCCTTTCCCGGAGGCCAGCGGCATCTGCAAGGGTGGCTGAACAGTTACGGTATTTTTAGACAGACTCATTCCGGGAGGCAAAAAGCACCAGCCGGATCACCTCACATTTTGAGAGCATTATTTATCAAATGCCAATATAAGCCTTGATGTTGTGATAGCAAATATCCGCCACCATCCCGCCCAGCCACTGCTCGTCGTCCGGCAGCAGGCCCTGTTCCACATCCTGACCCAGGAGGTTGCACAATACACGCCGGAAATACTCGTGTCGCGGCCAGGACAAAAAACTCCGGCTGTCGGTGGTCATTCCGATGAATGTACTGAGGATGCCGAGGTAGGAAAGCGTGTTCAGCTGCCGCTCCATGCCGTCTTTCTGGTCCAGGAACCACCAGCCGGAGCCGAACTGAACCCAGCCCTTCTGCGTGCCGCCGCTGAAGTTGCCGCACATCGTGGCAAATACTTCATTGTCGGCTGGGTTGAGGTTGTAAAGGATGGTTTTTGCCAGGCAGCCGCGCTGGTCGAGGGCATCCAGGAAGGCCGACAAGCTGGCAGCCTGGGGATAGTCGCCGATGGAGTCCACGCCGGCATCGGCACCCAACAGCCGCAGCAGCCGGCTGTTGTTGTTGCGCATGGCACCGAGATGAAACTGCTGTACCCAGCCCTTGCGGTGGTATAGCTCACACAAGGCTGACAGCAGATGCCCACAGAAGGCAGCGGGATTTGAAAAGGGGCGCGCACCATGGCTTGCCAGGAAAGCCCTGAATTCCGCCTGCTCCTCCCGGCTCAGCCGGGCCGGCATGGGCAGCTGGGTCAGCCCGTGGTCGGACATGCGGCAGCCTTGCTCATCGAAGTAGTCCATGCGGCGCTGAAGGGCCTCCAGCAGGTCGTCGAAGCTCCGGATGTCCATGCCGGCAGCAAGCTCCAGGCGGTCCAGGTACTCGAAGAAAGCGTCTTTTTGCCCGATGTTCAGGGCTTTGTCGGGCCGGAAGGTGGGTATGACCCGGAGGCTGCCGCCGGAGGCTGCCATGGCGCGGTGGTGTTCCAGGTTGTCGCAGGGGTCGTCCGTGGTGCCGGCCAGCTCCACCTTGAATTTTTCCATCAGCCCGCGAGCGCTGAATTCAGGAGTTTGAAGGAGTTCGTTGCAGCGGCTGTAGATGCTGTCCGCCGTCTCAGGGTTCAGGTAGCGATCCTCCCCGAAAATGCGCAGGAGTTCCAGCTGGCTCCAGTGGAACAGCGGGTTGCGCAGGGTATGGGGCAGGCAGGCGGCCCAGGCCCTGAACTTTTCCTCATCCGGGGCCTCGCCGGTGATCAAGCTTTCCGGGACCGCCAGGGTGCGCATCGCCCGCCACTTGTAGTGGTCGCCCTTCAGCCAGATCTCCGCCAGGTTGGCAAATTGCCGGTTTGCGGCAATCTCCGCCGGCGGCAGGTGGTTGTGATAGTCAATGATGGGCTGCGGGGCTGCATAGCCGTGGTAGAGCCTGACAGCCATTGCAGACTGCAGCATGAAGTCATCGCGGAAAATACTCGCTTTCATATTGCACGGTTGAGGGAGTTATTGTCAGCCATTTGCCGGAGGATTCCGAGCTCAAGGCCCCTGAGTTCCGCCAGCCCCCGCAGCCGGCCGATGGCCGAATAGCCGGGGTTGGTCTTCTTGTGCAGGTCGTCGAGCATCTGGTGGCCGTGGTCCGGGCGCATGGGGATGTGGCAGGACTGCAGCTGCATGGCCAGGGCGATTTCGCGGATCACGGCGTACATGTCCACATCACCTTCGAGGTGGTTGTCCTCGAAGAAGTCGCCATGCTCATTTCGGCGGGTGCTGCGAAGGTGCACGAAATGGATCCGGTCGGCGAATTGCCGCACCATGGCGGGCAGGTCGTTTTCCGGGATGACCCCGAAGGAGCCGGTGCAGAAGCAGAGGCCGTTGCTGGGGGAAGGCAGCT
This sequence comes from Bacteroidota bacterium, assembly GCA_041159285.1. GTDB lineage: Bacteria > Bacteroidota > Bacteroidia > Chitinophagales > Saprospiraceae > UBA6168. Next base: position 1,962 of record JBEAYO010000294.1, read on the forward strand.
CCTGGAAAAGCTCCTTCAGGTCCGCCGCTGTGCTCACGACCCTTGGCAGCCCCAGCATGTGAAATGGCGGATCGTCGGGGTGCAGGGCCATTTTTATACCGCAGGATTCAGCGACCGGGATGATTTCCCGGAGGAACTGGAAGAGGTGCAGCTTGAGTTTCCGGCGGTCAATGCCTTCGTAGGTGGAGAGCATGGCCCGGAACTCATCCAGTCCGAAGTGCATCTCGCTGCCCGGGAGCCCGGCGATCATGTTGCGCTGAAGGGTGTTGCGCTCCTCCTCGCTCATGGATTCGAATCGCTGCCGTGCGCGGGCGATGGTGGCGTTGTCGTAGGATTTTTCTGCGTCTTTTCTTTTTAAAATAAAGAGATCGAAGGCGGCGCAGGCTGCCATTTCGAAGCGCAGGGCGCGGGAACCGTCCGCCACTTCGAAGTCCAGGTCGGTCCGCGTCCAGTCCAGCACCGGCATGAAGTTATAGGTGATGACTTTGATGCCGCAGGCGGCCAGGTTGCGGATGCTCTGCTGGTAGTTCCGGATGCAGGTTTCGAAGCCTTGCCGCTGCGTCTTGATGGACTCGTGCACCGGCACGCTTTCGACGACTTTCCAGGAGAGGTTTTCTGCCTCGATTAGTTCCTTGCGGGCCATGATTTCCTCCACGGGCCAGACCTCCCCGTTGGGGATGTGATGCAGGGCCGTGACCACGCCGCTGCAGCCGGCCTGCCGGATATCGCGGAGGCTGACGGGGTCGCCGGGACCGTACCAGCGCATGGTCTGCTGCATGCGGAATGAGACGTTGCGATAGGAAGGAAGTGGTTGCGTTTGCATGGGAATCATTGGTCTTTGATGATGATCTTCAGGGAAAGCAACTGGTTGTTTCCGTTCTCCACCAGCAGGAAGTGAAGTCCCGGCGGAAGGTCATCCAATTGGACCGTGACCGGGGCATTGAGGCCCGTCAGGTTTCGCACCACCTGTCCGCCGGTGTTCAGTACCTGCAGGTTGAAGTTGGTCAGTTGTCCGTTGATGGTCACATAGCCCGGGCTCGGGTTGGCATTTAAGCCGATGGCCAAAGCCTCGACCTCGACATGGCTGGGAAAGGGGACATGTTCGTAGCAGCCGATGTCAAAGGCGTTTCCCAGGGGTCTGGGCGTGCCATCGAGATCTTCCGGCACATATATGCTCAACAATGCGGTGCCGGTATCAATCGCCTGCGAAGTGCTTTTGAGATGGTAGTCGCTGTTGGCGGGATCCTTGAAGATGTCGCCCAAGGCATTCGCCAGTTGGGAGTGAGTGTCGAATCCAAGTGCCTGCCACTGGGCCAGGGTGATTGTGGTGCCGTCACCTGCATTGCTCATTTTATTGTGTAGGATATTGTAGTCGCTTTTGAAACCGGTGGTATCCTCTACGGTGATGCAACCCCGCCAGGCGTGGAAATTCAGGATGATGTTGTTGTAAATTTCAGTGCCGACATTGCATCCGTTTTTAACCAGGATGCCCCAGCGGCCGTCTGAGGGCACGATGATGGTGTTGTTGAAAATCCTGGCACCCCGGGTTGGAATGGCCCCATCCTGCTGGAACAAGGCGATTCCCTGGCCGATGTGGTTGTTGAAGATCAGGTTGTTGAAGACCAGGGGATCCTCCACGCCATCCAAGTTGATGCCGGCGGCCGCCCCATTGTCGTACAAAATGTTTCCGTACACCTGCGCATCAGAGATGATGCCGTCCCCCCCGGCGGAGAGATCTCCATTCATGTGTATGCCAATGTTATTGTTGCCGTGGCAGGTGTTGAACCGGATGACAGGGCGGTCGGAACTGTTCGATACATAAATGCCGTGTTCGCTGACCGAGTTGGTGCAAACGTTGTTCTCGATCAGGATGTCGTTGGTGAAGCCGGTAAAAATTCCCCTTTTAGCATTGTTGTCGCAGTGGCAGTTCCTCACCACGCAGAAATCGGAGGTGACGACGCGGACGCCGTTGCCGGTTCCCGGCATATTGTTCACGGTAAAGCCGTCCACCACCACGAAGTCTGCGTTTTCGATGTTGATGCCGTCGCTGCGGATCGGGCCGCTGGAATTGATGAGTACGAGGGGGCCCAGGGCCTTGAAAACGACCGGGTTGGCGGCCGTCCCGTTTTTGTTGCGGAAGTCGAAACCGGCATAGGTGCCGTTGGCCACCAGCACGGTGTCGCCGGCCACGGCCACGTCAGCTCCTTTCTGGATGGTGAGGAAAGCCTGGGCTGGGGAGAGTCCTGAGTTGGCATTACTCCCGGCGTTGGATACGTAGTAAGTAAAGGCGGAAAGGGGCGACAAGCCTGACAGCAGGCAAAAAATCAGTGTTTGGAAAAGGCGGTTCATGTTGGCAATCATAGATTTGAGGTGGGAACTAACTTTGCCTGGTCTCTGACACTCAATCAATGGCAGCAAGGCGGGCGTTTTTTTGAAATCGATACGCTGAAACCCTGCTTTCCCGTAAGGTGTATTGCGGAAGAAAATTCTTGTGGTATTAGCGGTGAGGCGCAATTGAAGCTTCCGTGGTACTCCCAGTTCTTGCAATCCTGCAAATCCTGCTAATCTTAAAAATCAAGTGACTCTTGTCGTGCCCGGAGCGGGACTCGAACCCGCACGGCCATTACTGGCCACAGGATTTTAAGTCCTGCGTGTCTACCATTCCACCACCCGGGCGACGAGCGGTAAAGATAAAAAAAAAGCCTTCAAAAATTGAAGGCTTGGAGCGGAAAACGAGACTCGAACTCGCGACCCCGACCTTGGCAAGGTCGTGCTCTACCAACTGAGCTACTTCCGCGTCTTTCACTTAGTTTTTCTAAGCGGATGCAAATATACGATCATCTCATTTTATTGAACAAGTGTTTTTGAAAAAAAATTTCAAAAAAAATGATATTTTTTCGAATCCACTGAAAATCAGGGGCTTCGGCTGTGCTGACTTTGGCTGTGCCCAGCCGCCGGAGCCGCTTGCCTAAAATCCCCCTTCCGCGGGGTTGTGTAAAAAGTCCCCTGGGCGCAGTGCCCCTCTTTGAAAAAGGCGCGGGGGCAGCCCCGCGCCCTAAAAAAAACTTCCCGGCCGCGGTTTGGCGA
>JBEAYO010000295.1:0-5026 GCA_041159285.1 Bacteroidota bacterium
ACTGTGCACCATGGTCACCATTCCCAGGTCCAATTCCCGCATCCCTTCCGGGAAAGCCGTTTTTTCCAACAAGGAGAATCCCGCTTTGTAAAACGTAACCGTAAGGCTCATTTGGGCCGGCTGGGCAATGACCAGCTGGAAGTAGCCATCTTTATCAGATCTGGATTCATTGTTGGCGGCAGTGACAACCACATCCGGCAGCGGGCTGTTGTTGTCGCCATCCATGACCCGGCCCTTGACTTGCAATGATTGGGACCAGGCACCAGTGCTTGTCAGCAGGAGCAAAAGCAGCGTATTTATTTTGAGTTTCATGCTCAGTTGTTTGTTGTCGCAAAGGTAAGCATCCCTTGCCAATTCAAGGCATAACTTAGTGAGATTAACCAAGTTGATTTCATCAGGGCAGCAGGTGTCAGAATACAAAAAAATCAGGCACTGTTGGCATTATATTTAGATTTGTCTATTTTTGCAATCGGCCGCGAATTATAGGATTATTTTATTAAATTTCACATGGCCTCAGAATCCAAACAGGCCCTGCGATTCGCTTTATTATTTCCTTTCAACCCAGAAAGCACCTGCAAATAAATCAAAAATTAAGCTCAGACTCATTCTTTAGTTCAAGTTATTGTGAACTACAGCGTTCAGCGGGTCTGCTTAATGGCGATATTCCTGCAAGAACGCAATTAGTATTCCCGCAATTAAACATCAATAACCTACTAACTGCCTTGAGCAGCGATACACTGCTGCCATCGAGGTAACGATAATTATATTTGCTTCGTTTAAGTGAAAAATGCTGTGCTTGAACCTGTGGTTTGCAGCACCGAACATGCCGGATGAAATTTTGAAATCAAATCAAACCAATATGAATGCTAAATCCTGGTTGCAGAACAAAATTGCCGAGGAAACTGGCCTGGCAGTGGACAGAGTCAATTGCGATGAACCCTTCGAGACTTTCAGCCTGGACTCCCTGGCCACCATCTCTATCTCCTTTGACATCGAACAGGCGTTCGGGCTGGAAGAACTCAACCCCACTGTTTTCTCTGAATACAACTCCATCAACAAACTGGCAACATGGATAGAATCGCAGCAGTAAAATGGAACCCCTTTAGCCCGGGCTACTTCCAGAACCCCCACGAGCACCTGCGCGAATGCCGGGAGGAAAACCCGGTTCAGGAGGTATTTCCAAATGCCTTCTTTTTCTTCCGGCATAAGGAAGTGAGCGAATATCTCAGGCACCGCGACCTCGAGGTGTCCAATCTCTCCGATTACTTCAAAGAAAAGGAGGCTTACATCTTCAAGGACTCAGGACAGTGCCCCTACCTTTCCCAGGGTATGAAATGGTGGCCCATGTACCTCAACCACGACATTCACAAACGCATACGCGTGGCCATCGGGAAAGCCTTCAACTCCTTGCCTGCCCAGGAGTACATCGCTCAGGCTTTCGAAGAAACCAATCGCTGCTTTGCCGGCCGGGAGAATTTCGACCTGGTGGACTATACCGGCAACTTCATTTTTCACATCATCCGGCAGATGTTCAACCTCGTCAATTACGAGAGCTATGAAAAAATCCGCCGTTTTTCAAACTTGCTGGCCCTCGGTCAAGACCTCTATGTGCCGAAGCAGGTTTACCAGGAATTGAATGAGGCCATCCTGTGGGGGCGGAGAATCTATTCTGACTCGCCATTCAGGGACATCGTGCTGGCTGAAACGGCAGACCTGAACCTCGGGGAGGGGGACATCCACTCCCTGATGATGGTGTCTCTCATGGCTGCTTTCGACACCTCCAAGGACAACCTGTCGGTGGCAATGTACGAACTCCTCAAAAACCCACAGGTCCGCGACTACATCACGCGCTGTGACTCAAAACAGCTCAACCCTGTCATCGAGGAGCTTTTCAGGTTCAGCTCGCCACTGCAGTACACGATCAGGATCAACCGTCAGCCGCTTCAGTTAGAGGACATTCTGATTCCGGAAAATTCCAAGCTGTATCTCTGCATTGCCAGTGCCAACCGCGACGACCGGGTTTTTGACGATCCGGACAGCTTAGTGCCAGACCGGGCAGAGAACCCCCACTTGTCCTTTGGCGGAGGCGTGCACCTGTGCCTGGGCGCAGCCATCGCCCGCCAGGAACTGCGCATCTGCCTTCAGCCCATGCTCAGCTTCCTGGAGGGGTATGAAATAGATGAGGAACAGCCTGTCAAGTTTGAAAAACAGATCTTTATGAGAAACCTGAAATCTGTTTCACTAAGGAGAACCAGATGATACATGTCAGTTTATTCCTGTCTGCTGTGTCATCAATGTTGGCGGTGGCGCTGATGGCGCTCAGCAGGAAGCAGCACCACTGGAAGATACTACTTGCTTTTTGCGCCCTGCTGTATTTCGCACTGGCAGGGTTCAGGTTTCTGGTCGTGCTGGGCCTGAGTGGCTTCATTTACCTCTCCGCCCTGGAGATACGCAGGATGAATCGTGGACGTTGGCTGGTTTACATAGTGGTGCTGCTTCCGCTGGTGCTGAAAAAGGCCCTCTATGCCGAGTTCCACTTCGACGAGCTGTTCGATCCCTCGCGCACGCTGATCCAGCAGTTCGACTGGGTGGAGGTGCTGAACTTTGTAGGGCTGTCATATTTCACCTTCAACGGTTTGAGCTACCTCATCGATGTAAAGCGAAAGTACCTGGCGCCGCAGCGCAATTTTTTTGTGCTGTTGTTATACCTGATTTACTTTCCCACAATTTTTTCCGGTCCGCTTCATAGGGCGAAGTATTTCTTCAATGAGTTGAGTCAGATCCAGGTGACGAACGAGTCACTGGCAAATGGCTCGCGCCTGATCCTCTGGGGCCTCTTCAAGAACATGGTCGTTGCCCAGCGCTTGCACTTTCTGGTGTACAGCCTGATGGAGGCAGGTCTTGGCGGCCTGTTCAACTTACTGACTGGGTTTTTCTTTTTCTTTTTTTTGTATTGCAGCTTCAGCTCTTTTATCCAGATTTTCCAGGGCGTCTCGCAGGTCTTTAATATCCGGCTGAAGGACAATTTCCGAAACCGCGTGTATGCCTCAGCCTCCAGGCAGGAATTCTGGGGAGGCTGGCATATCACCCTAAACGAGTGGTTCCGCGACTATTTCTTCTACGAGCTGGTGCGATACGACAAGCGCAAGCAGTACACCTACGGGATCCTCTTCCTAACCTTTCTGCTCATAGGGCTTTGGCATGACTTTACCTTGGTGTTCCTGGTGTGGGGAGCCATGAATGCCACCTGGATCATCCTGGAGAAAAAGTTCTATGAGAGCGAGGCGGGTAAGCGGCATCGCAAGGTAAGGCCTCTGGGCGTGCTGTATCATCTGTTTTTTTCCTCCTTGCTGGCGACGGTTTTCATCTCGCCGGACCTCGGTGGGTTGCTGGATGTGTTCACAGAACCGCCTTCCCTCGGAAAGAGTACCTCCGTTTTCTTCAGCTTCAATACCCTTGTTTTGGTCATCGCTTTTATCGCCATGGACTACCATGAGAAGATGGCCGGGAAGCAGCGGATGGACCATTACCTGGCAGGGAAGCCCGAGCTTTACCGCTGGGCGATTTACTATAAACTGGCCTTTATGATCCTGCTGTTTGGCACCGCCGGCATCATTGAAAATTACTACAGACAATTTTAATGAACATCTGGCCGTACATAAAGAAACTGGCAATTTTCTTCAGTCCGATTCTGCTGCTCTTCTTGCTGAAGGAGTTAATATCGCCGTCCCCTGAGCCGCCATTCCTCAATCAGTCAGAGGATGAAAAGGCTACTTATTTTATTGGCTCCAGCCGGGTGAGAAGCGGATTAGACCCTGAGCTCATCCAGGGCTGTGAAAACGGCGGGAAGGCTGTTTGCCTCGGCATCAACAACTCAACCTTTTCCCACAACATCGAACTCGCCAGGCATCTGGCAGCGACGAGGGGCAGCAAGATTTTGTTCATAGAAATCTCTCCCTCAAAAAAGGACCTGCCTGTTTCTGTGGTAACTGCCCACCAGCTCATCGGAACGGATATCCTGAAGCTGGCACAGGCGGCTAGCGAGGGTGCTGGCATGCAGGCGCGGCTTGAAATCTGGGAGGGCTATCTGGCCTGTCATTTTTCCACCCTGAACCTCCGGGCACTCCTTCAGTCAGGTGCCAGGCCTGATGTCTCCAGTGAACTGCGCTACGACTATACGCTGGAAAACAAATACCGGAAACAGAACACCTTCCTGCGCTGGAAAGACCTGGACACTTCATTCGGCGTGGAGGTCGACTGGTACATCCGCAAAATTTCAGCACTGAATTCCATGGCCGTGAAGAACAGGTCCTCCATCCGCTTCTTTCTTCCGCTCACTTTCAAGACGGAAGCAGAGCGGGCACTGTCGGTCTCGCTTTACCAGGCGCTGCCTGATTCCCTAAAGGTCTCTTACTCTGAGGATTTATTAAAGACCATTGCCAATCCCGATTTGCTGTACGACCTCAACCATTTGAACTACCATGGTGCCAAGGTATGGAGCAACTTCTTTTGCGATTACATTTCCAATAAGCCCTCGGATTGAATTAGCTTTGCATCAGTCAAATTCAAGCTGAACAAAAGATGACAAAGCTACTGTTTCCCTTAGCCCTTTTCCTGATGGCAGCCCTTGGCGCCAAGGCCCAGGAGCAGCAATACAAAGTCGCAGCCATTGGTTTTTACAACCTGGAAAACCTCTTCGACACCGAAGACGACCCCGACATCAATGACGAAGAGTTCCTGCCCGACGGCACCCGGCAGTGGACGCCGGAGGTCTATCGCGAAAAACAGCGGAACATGGCCAGGGTGATCTCGGAATTGGGGACTTCCCTGACGCCGGACGGTCTGGCGCTGCTGGGAGTAGCCGAAATTGAAAACCAGCGCGTGCTGGAGGACCTCGTCAAGGAACCTGCCCTGGCTGACCGCAACTACCAGATTGTGCACTATAATTCCCCGGACAGGCGTGGAATTGACGTCGGCTTGCTGTACCACCCGAAGTACTTCACGGTGCAGAGCAGCAGGTCTATCC
>JBEAYO010000296.1:0-5020 GCA_041159285.1 Bacteroidota bacterium
GGCTTCGCCCGACGGCCGCTGGAAGGGGTTTTTAGGGCGCGGGGCTGCGCCCCGCGCCCTTTCCGCAAGGCAAGCAGAATCGAATTAATTTTAATTGCTTTTGTCTATAAAAAGGCCCAAAATAAAAAATGGAGGGCGCTGCGTCCAGCGTCCTCCATTTACATTCATTCGCTAATTATTAACAGAAAAACATAATAATCCCAATATTAGCGGTATTCCCCGGATGTTGCGGCTCCAGATATATGGAAGGCAAGAATGCATAGACAACCGGCGTGCAGCAGTAGACAAAACGCATTACACCAGCCTCCGCTGCCTGACTGCCTCGAACAGCACGATGGCCGCAGCATTGGAGACATTCAGGGAGTCCACCACGCCCTGCATCGGAATGATGACCCGCTCATCAGCATTCTCCAGCCAGAAATCCGTGACCCCGCCGGCTTCAGCCCCAACAACAAAAGCCAGCCCCTGCCTCAGGTCGCAGTCATACAACAATGTCGAGGCGGTGAGTGCCGTGACCAACACCTGAATGCGGCGATTCTTAAAAAACGAAAGTGCCTCCGCAGAGGATAAGGCCAGCACCGGAACAGTGAAAATGGCTCCCAGGCTGGCCCGCACTGCATTGGGATTGTAAATGTCGGTGTGGGGGTCGCAGACGAGCACGGCGTCCACCCCGGCTGCATCGGCTGTGCGAAGCATGGCACCCAGGTTACCCGGTTTTTCCACGCTCTCCATCACCAGCAACAAGGGCTTTTCCGGCAAATGAAGTCGCTCAGGACTGGTTTCTCTCATGCCCACGACTGCCACGACATTGGAAATGCCGGTGCGGTATGCAATTTTTTCAAAAACAGGCGTGCCCACGGATATGAGCTCCAATTGCCCCGCCCCAGGCAACTGATGCTCCTCAAGCCATTTGTGCACGGTCTCGACAGGGGTGAATCGCTCATCGAACAGGAGCGACTGCACCTCGTAGCCGCTGCGCAGGGCCAACCCGGTTTCACGCCATCCCTCTGAAATGAAACAGCCCTGCTCCCTGCGATCCCTGGACTTGGAACTGAGCGCGATGATGTTTTTAATAAAAGGATTTTGCGGACTGGTGATGCTTTTCAGCATGATGCGGTGTTTAGACTTTTTTAGGCGGAATCATCGAAGGGGCAAAAAGGCTTTTTCTTCCCACTTCGCTGACCCGCCCAAACAAGTCTTTTGATGTGTTTCTGGCCGGCTCACTCCTCCAGCTTTTTCTGCAGCAGGGCCGTCGTCGCCCGGGGTTCCGCCTTGCCGCCGGAGGCGCGCATGACCTCTCCCATGAAAAAGCCAAGCAAGCCCTTCTTGCCCTTCCTGTATTCAGCGACTTTTCCGGGCTGCGCCTGGATGACTTCGTCCACCAGTTTTTCCAAAAAATCCGTATCGGCAGTCTGAATCAGATTCAGCTGGCGGGCCAGTTCACCGGGCGATGCCGAGGGCTGCTGGAGCATCTCTGCTAATAAGCGCTGGTAGGCCGCTGAGACGCTCACCTGCCCTGCCTCAATCAGTTGTAGCAACTCGGCCAGATGGGCCATGGAAAGGGGGAAATCTGCTGCCGAGATGCCTGTCTCGGCCAGGTACGGATTTATTTTGTTGATGATGAGGTTCGCAGCAGCACGGTGATGCGGGCTGTGGCGCACCAGCTCGAGAAAAAACAAGGCAGTGCCTTTCTCGGCCGTCAAGAGCCCGGCTTCGTATTCCGGCAATTGGTATTCTTCGGTCAGTTGCTGGTGCAAGACCCAGGGCAACGGCGGCAGGGTTTCCTTTATGTTATCTACCCAGGCGGGTGTCAGCACCACGGGCGGAAGGTCCGGGTCCGGGAAGTAGCGGTAGTCATTGGCGCTCTCCTTGTCGCGCATGGGGGTTGTCACGCCGGTGGCGGGATTGAAATTCAGCGTTTCCCGCGTGACCGGCCTGCCGCTCTCCAGCAGCTCTATCTGGCGCTTCGACTCATACTGTATGGCCTGCCGGGCAAACTTCATGGAGTTGACATTCTTGATCTCGCAGCGCTCCCCAAAGGCCGTCTCTCCTTTTTTCCGCACGGAGACGTTGATGTCGCAGCGCATGGACCCTTCCTGCATGTTGCCGTCGGAAATATCCAGGTAGCGCGCCAATTGCCGCATGGCCGTCATGAAGGCATCCACCTCCTCCCCGGAGCGCAGGTCTGGCTCGGTGACGATTTCCAGCAAGGGAACGCCCGCCCGGTTCAGGTCCACCAGGGTGTAGCGGGGGTGTGCATCGTGGATGGATTTGCCGGCGTCTTCCTCCATGTGCAGGTGGTGTATGCGCACCGTGCGGGTGTAATCCTGCAATTTCAGCTGCAGGGAACCACCTGTGCAGACGGGAAGCTTGTCCTGGGTGATCTGGTATCCCTTGGGCAAATCCGTGTAGAAGTAATTCTTCCGGTCGAAGGTGTTCCTCAGGTTGACCTTGCTGCCCAGGGCCAACCCCAGTCGCACGGCGTACTCCACCTGTCGCTTGTTGAGCCGCGGCAGGGTACCGGGATGTCCCAGGGAAATGGCGCTGACGTGGGTGTTGGGAGCACCGCCGAAGCTGGCGTCGTCCCCGCAGAAGGCTTTGCTTCGTGTGGATAACTGCAGGTGGATTTCCAGGCCTATGACGACTTCGTATTGTTCGCTCCCTTTCATGTTTTTAATGTCTGAAATGCCTGATGCCTGTCATGACCATGCTCATGCCGTGGGCATTGCAGTAGTCAATGCTCTCCTGGTCTTTGATGGAGCCGCCGGGTTGGATGACAGCATTGATGCCTTCACCATTGGCGATTTCCACGCAGTCGGGGAAAGGGAAGAAGGCATCGGAGGCCATGACGGCGCCATTGAGGTCGAACCCAAATGACTTCGCCTTGGCAATGGCCTGCCGCAGGGCATCCACCCGGGAGGGCTGCCCACAGCCCATGCCGATGAGCTGGCGGTTTTTCACCAGGGCAATGCCATTGGACTTGAGATGCTTGACGGCGATGTTGGCGAACAGCAGGTCCTCGATTTCTGCCTCCGAGGGGGCTTTGGTGGTGGCCACAGTGAGGTCGGAACGGGTTTCCGTGCGCAAGTCGGCATCCTGCTCCACCACGCCGTTCAACAGGCTGCGGAAAGAGCGGGTGCGGACAAAGAAGTCCTTTATTTTCAAAAGAATCCGGTTCTTCTTCTGCGCCAGGAGTTCCAGGGCGTCGGCATCGAAATCCGGGGCGATGAGCACCTCATAGAACAACTCGTCGATTTGCCGGGCCGTGGCGAGGTTCACTTTGCGGTTGCAGACAAAGATGCCCCCGAAGGCGGAGACGTTGTCGCAGGCCAGCGCTGCCTGCCAGGCTGCCTCGAGGGTGGGCCGGGAGGCCAGGCCACAGGAATTGGTATGCTTCAGGATGGCAAACGTGGGGTCGGCATCCCTGAACTCCCGCATGATCTGCACCGCGGCGTCTATGTCCACCAGGTTGTTGTATGAAATGGCCTTGCCGTTGAGCTTGACGAACATCTTGTCGAAGTCGCCGAAGAACACCCCTTTCTGATGAGGATTCTCGCCATAGCGCAGGATATCGGAGCGGTGGATGCTGAACTTGAAGGACAGGTCGGCCGTGCCCTCATTGAAGTAGTTGAAAATAGCCACGTCGTAGTTGGAGGAGACCTTGAAGGCGCGGCGCGCAAGCTCGCGGCGGTCTTCCACGTCCGTGAAACCTTGCTTTTCGCGCAGAAGGTTGAGCAGCATGCCGTACTCCTCGCGGGAGGGCACCACGGCCACATCCCGGAAATTCTTGGCCGCCGCGCGGATCAGGGAAATGCCGCCGATGTCTATTTTTTCAATGATGGCGGCCTCGTCGTCCGTGGAAGCCACGGTTTCCTCGAAGGGATAGAGGTCGACGATCACGAGGTCCAACTCGGGGATTTCATAGCGGCTGAGCTGGGCGCGGTGTTCCTCCTCGCGGCGGGCGAGGATGCCGCCAAAGACCTTCGGGTGCAGGGTTTTGACGCGGCCGTCGAGAATAGACGGGTAGCTGGTCAGGTCTTCCACTGCTTTTACCGGAATGCCCAGGTTTTCGATGTAGGTGTGTGTGCCACCGGTGGAATAAAGGGTGACGTTCAGGTGGTGCAATTCCCTGATGATTTCCTCCAGGCCTTCCTTGTGGAAGACAGAGATGAGCGCCGAGGTGATTTTCCTTGAGTTCATAGTTGTTACAGGATGTTTTTTTGCTTCAATTCTGCGGCCAGTTGAGCGGGTGACTGAAAATGGATGGCGTGCAGTCCCAGCTGGCGCCCTGCCTCCACGTTGCGGAAGTTGTCGTCAATGAACACGGCCCGGCTGGCATCCACACCGTAGCGGTCAAATAACAATTGGTAAAAAACGGGGAAGGGCTTCCTGGTTTTTTCCACGCCACTGACCACGATGCCTTCAAACCAATGCAGGAAATCAAAGAGCTCGAGGGCCACGGGGAAGGTTTCGGCCGACCAGTTGGTGAGAGCGTACAGCCGGTGAGAGCCGTTTTCCTTGATGCGGCGAAGGATGTCCACCGTGTCGTGAATGGGGCCTCCCAGCATCTCGCGCCACCTGCCATAATAGGCTTTTATTTCGTGTTCCCACTCGGGGTGCTGGGCGAGGAGCATGTCGGTGGCTTCCTGAAGGGACCGGCCGGCGTCTTGCTCTTCGTTCCAGTCGGAAGTGCAGATGTTTTCATAAAAATAACGCTTGCGTTCAGGGTCGTCAAAGATCTTGTCATAGACGTAGTTCGGGTTCCAGTCAATCAGGACCCCGCCCAGGTCAAAAATAACGGTATCAATCATGGCTTTTAATTTTCGGTAACTGTTCAGCCTCTCTTGCAAATGCTGCTTGTTTTCCGGAAAGGGCGGTCGGCGGCATCTGGAAGGGTGGCTGAATAGCTACAATTTTCGTAACAGTTGGGCAACACTATGGCCGTTCTCTTAACGCTTCTACCGCTTCAATGGTTTTCGGCACCGGCTGACCGAGCACCCGGTGACCGTTTTCAGTGATC
>JBEAYO010000297.1:0-5009 GCA_041159285.1 Bacteroidota bacterium
TAAACTGGTAAAGAAAAAATCCTTAAATTTTCATTAATTTTCATGAAGGGGTGCCACCCGAGATGACCGGCGCCGCCAAACCCGCTTCAGGGCTTCCTTTCCAGGATTTTTCGCTCTATGTCCGTTGTGGAATTCCCCTCCAGATAAGGAAGACTGATTGCACTGCCACCGTAGGCCTGGACCTCGGCAGCCCCGACAATCGCGGAAAGCGCCCAATCACCACCCTTCACCAATACGTCGGGCCGAAGCGCCAGGATCAACTCCAGCGGAGTATCCTCCTCAAAAATCACCACGGCATCCACCATGGACAAGGCGGCCAGCAAGACTGTCCGGGCTGCCTCGTTCTGAATGGGCCGGTGCACCCCCTTTAGCCTTCTGACGGACGCATCCGAATTGACGCCTACGACAAGGCGGCCTCCCTGCTCGCGTGCCCGGGACAAGTATTGGACGTGGCCAGGGTGCAACAAATCGAAACAACCATTGGTGAACACAATCTTTTCACCGCCCGTCCTCCAGGCCGCTGCCGCCAGAAGCAGTTGCTCCCGCGTCTTGATCTTCTCAACTATCTGATCGAAGATCATGGCTGCCCCTCCTTATTCAATGATGTCGCTGCCACAACGCTCCGGTTGACATACGGCAGCGCCAGCAGGGCCAGCAAGCCCAGCATGGCATTGAGCCCTATCTGAACAGAGAAAAATATGATGTTGGCCATGGAAAAAGCATCGTCGCCCCTTATCCCGTAAAACGCAGTCAGCGAGGCTATCACCAGCGCGTGAAAGGTCCCCATCCCGCCAGGCGATGGAATGACAAAGCCAAGCGTGCCGAACACGAACACCGTCAGCGCCGCGCGCAAATCCAAATGCGCGGTGGGGGAAAACGCCTGGAAACCCAACCAGGTCATCAGGAAATATAAAAACCAGATATTGAGGCTGTGAAAAATGAAAAACGCCGGATTCCTGAGCCTGCGCACCGTTTGCAGCCCTTCCCAAAACCCCTGGAACAACTGCAAGATGCGCTGGGCAAGGCTGCTGCCCAGAATCCTTGAACGGAAAAGGTAAGCCAACCCGGCAGCTGTCAACAGGGCTATCAATAATATCCAGCTGAGCCCAAGACCGCCACCGACATCTTCCGTCGGACTCAGGGAATTGAGATAACCCAGTATCTTTCCGGACTCAAGACTGAAAGCGACCAGCGCGGCAAGCCCCAGGCAAAACAAATCCACCAATCGGTCCGCCACGATGGTTCCCATTACCTTCTCTACGGGTATGGACTCATAGCGGGACAGCAGGCCTGCCCTCACCACTTCTCCCATGCGCGGCAATCCGAGGTTTGCAAAGTATCCCACCAGTATGGATAGAAAACCGTTGGCGAATTTGGGTTGGTATCCCATGGAGCCCAACAGCATCTGCCATTTATAGGTCCTGCTGATATTGCTCAACAAAAACGCCAGCAGGACCAAACCCAGCCAGCCGAAATTCGTGCCCTTGAAGTCAGATACCAGCTTGTCTGTCAGCGGAATGCACTCCGCCGACTTGTCTATCGTTGTCCGGCAAGCTGCCAGCAGCGCCTCCTTCTCCTCTACTGACTCAATAGAGGCCCAGGACGGGTTGCGCTTCAGGCAGCATTCGTCCCGGTAAGCCTTGTTTTGATGCCAGTACACCAGTGCCAGAATACCGGCACCAATACCTAAAAAAACAAGAAAACGAAAGAGGTTGGAAATCTGCTTTTTCATCCGGCTAATTTATCAGATTTGATTTTATGACAGTGCCTGCAGCCCGTCGAATGCAATATCAGGGCATCCTGTAATGTAGCCACCCTGGATCAGCCAGCTTTACAAAAGCCTGTTGTTTTCATCAGGAAAAATCGTGATGGGTTTGAAAGACCTGGCCTCCTCAGGCGTCATTTGTGCATAGGAAATGATGATGACTATATCACCCGGCTGGCACCGCCGCGCTGCTGCCCCGTTCAGACATACCACTCCGGAGCCGCGCTCGCCCCTGATGGCATAGGTCTCCAGGCGCTCGCCGTTGTTGTTGTTCACAATTTGCACCTTCTCCCCCTCCAGGATATTGGCGGCCTCCAACAGTTCCTCGTCAATAGTGATACTCCCCACGTAATTGAGGTTGGCCTCCGTGATTTTGGCCCGGTGTATCTTCGATTTGAACATGGTTAGTAGCATAGCAGTACAAAAATAGTGTTTTATTCTTTGATAACTGCCGCCCCTTCGGCCATTTGCCAGCCAAACACCGGTTTTTTAACCGGCCGGGACGATAAATGCATTAATAACCATTGCCGAAGAATTTTTGTTTCGCCTTTTCGCACATGGAAGAAAAAATGCCAGAAAGTCTATTGCTGCACTGAAAGTGCCATCAAGGATGGCGTGGAGTTGTGGAGGTATTCCTTTTTCCCTCCGATGGGTATGGTGATCCTGACGCCGCCGATGAGCCCTCCTGCTATGAACCCCGCTCCGCCCATGCTGGCACCAAAGGTAAGTGATTTTTCAAGCCTGGTCCGCGGACTATTCAGACTGCCATCGCAAGGCAGGCTGTCAGGCCCAAGAGGAACGCAAGGCTTGTCATCCTTGAACACGGCAAGGCCGGTCAAGGTGCCGAGCAACAGCCCCCCTGCGGCTCCAAGGGTGGAGTACAGCCTGATTTTCTTTCGCGACCGCACCTGAATCTCATATATGTTCTCGGCAGGAACGACGTACATCAGGTCCGCCTTCAATCCCCTGTTGAAATCCAGAAAGCCGCGTTGCTTGGCAATGTATAGGTTGCTGTCATTGTAATTGGTGAGAAAACCATTCATCACCTCGTCGCCCAGCTCTGAAAATATCCATATCCTGAGCGCTTTGGGCAAATAAACCGGCGCCGACTTTATTTCCTGCACTTTCCTGGCCGGATCATTGTAATGGATGCTGGTGATGTGCCGCTTTTCCATTGAAAAAACTACAGTATCGCCGTTGTTTACTCTCTGATATACGACCTCATTGGGCAGCACCTTGAGCACATTCCCTACGATGTAATCGCCCTTCGCGAAATAAAGGGTATCCTGGGCATTGCCTGGCAAACGAGTCAATAGCACCAGGGTGACGACCAGAGGATAACAATATGACAATTTGAGTTTCATTAGTCTGTGAACATTGATTTATTCTCAATACTGTGTGCGCGCCGCCGGAAGGATTCTTAATTTTTGGGCCACACACCCGTTTGCTGCATTCATTGTCGGGTATAATTTGACACTTTCGTATTTGCATGCTTGCTTTCAGCAGCCGTTCACATTGCCTGACTGCCTGTTGGATGGCAGACCAGGATACATGGCGCCAGTGGATGATGCCACGGCAGATTCCTGACAAACTCAAAACAAGCAGATCAACATCAGGGACTGCCTGATTTATGCAAAGGGGAATTTCAATTTCGTCAGGTTGCGAAACCGTGTCAAATTACCCTGGTGGCCGCACCTGTTTGAACAGACTACAAGCCTCCGGGTGACCCTCATTCCAGAAGTGTGAGCAACGGTTAAGCGAATTATTAAGATACGTCGCAATCTTCGACCTGGCCTAAGTAAGTGCTCCAGGTGATTACTGAGTAGTTTTGCTGTTTAAGAGAAAAAAAAGAAGATTCTAGGTGTAAATTTACAAAAAAAATAACAGAATAATCATTCAAAAGATTAAAGCGCCTAAAAAATTAACGCCGGATGTATGCAATTGGCTTGCAAACACTGGATATTTTTATTTACGCACAAAAACGAAAACGGGCAGGGATGATAAGACCCCTGCCCGTTTCGCAGTAAAAAGCTATTTGCGTAAGGTTTATTCACCTTTTTCCTCGGTGGACTCTCCTTCTTCAGCAGCCTCAGGTGCCTCAGCTGCTTCTGCAACTGCAGCAGCACTAGTAACTGCAGCTGTCTTGACTGCGGCGGCACCACCTTTGCGGCGACGGCGCTTCTTCTTGCCGTCACCAGCTGCTCCGGCAGCACCACCAGCATAATCCTTGTTGAAATCCACCAGTTCAATCAGTGCCATCTCGGCAGCATCCCCACGGCGGAAGCCAGTGCGCACGATGCGGACATATCCACCGGGGCGGCTACCCACCTCCGCTGCAATGTTGCCAAACAATTCCTTCACAGCATCCTTGCTCTGAAGATAGGAAAAAACGACACGGCGGGAATGCGTGGTGTTTTCCCTGGATTTTGTTATCAGGGGCTCAATGTAACGGCGCAGTGATTTGGCTTTTGCCAGAGTCGTTTCGATGCGCTTGTGCGTGATCAATGCTACCGCAAGGTTTTTCAACAGGGCTCTACGGTGCGTCACCGTACGGCCCAAGTGATTGACTTTGTTACCGTGTCTCATTTTTAATGAATTGTTGGCACAGACTTGAAAAACAAGCCTGAACTGGTGATCCTCGCAACACAAGACCGCCGTTTGCGTCGTTGACCAGAACGTGGCACCGAAAGGGGCCTGAAGGCTATCCTGTTATTGCAACTATTTATTTATTTCAGCACCAGCCCGCTTCAGGGCTGTTGCAACAGTCAACGCTGACTTACTCTTCGTCGAGCTTGTATTTCGTCAGGTCCATACCGAATGTGAGACCCTTCTCCTGAAGCAGCTCCTCTATTTCGACCAGAGACTTCTTTCCGAAATTTCTGAATTTCAGCAATTCATGGGTGTCGTACTTCACCAGTTCCGCCAGCGAATTGATTTTCGCAGCTTTCAGGCAGTTATAGGCACGAACCGACAAATCCAGATCCTCCAGCGAGGTCTTGAGCAACTTGCGCATGTGGAGGATGTGCTCATCCACCACGTCATCCCTCCTGCCAGCGTCATCCGGAATACTAATGTACTCATCTGTAATCAGCATCAAATGGTGAATCATGATGCGGGATGCCTCCTTGATGGCTTCTTCGGGGTGTATGGTGCCATC
This sequence comes from Bacteroidota bacterium, assembly GCA_041159285.1. Classification (GTDB taxonomy): domain Bacteria; phylum Bacteroidota; class Bacteroidia; order Chitinophagales; family Saprospiraceae; genus UBA6168. The sequence continues at coordinate 4,923 of JBEAYO010000297.1, forward strand.
CGTCTTAACCTCGATGGTGAGTTGCTCGTAATCTGTGCGCTGTCCTACACGCGTGTTCTCGATGCGGTATGCCACGTTCTTGATAGG
>JBEAYO010000298.1:0-4991 GCA_041159285.1 Bacteroidota bacterium
ACCTGTGCAGTGTCTTTGCACTGATTGGCAGCCGCCACAAGCAGGGTATAGGTGGCCGCAGTGGAAACCACTGCATTTTGAACGGTGAGTCCGGTGAGGAAATTCCCGCCCGGCGAGGAGGACCACAAGAATCCGGAGCCGGAAACAGAAGACTGTGCATCCAGGCTGGATGTGGTGTTCGCGCAGGTAATGGGATCAGGCGTTGCTATCGAGGCCACTGGTTTTTCTTTGAATAAAACCGGTGTGCCGGCACTCACCACGGTACATTCGTCCGCGAGCAGCACGTTGCCAGTCCCGTCGTTGTCGCCGGCCACTGCGGATATGTAGTAGGTGACGCCGTAGTTCATCTGGGCATCGTCGAAACAGAAGGTAGGGGAGCTGCCTCTGGCTATTTCATTGACGATGAGGTTGCCCGTGCCCTGGTGGAGGATGAACTGGAGTACATCGTCCTGGTCCAGATATTGTCCGAAGGGATTGTAGCCCGCCGTCAGGCATTCGCTGCCGCAGACAGACAATGCATCGCTTTGCATGCTGCCCAGCGCCGTGATGCAGGCGTCGAGTGAAATATTCAGGTTGCAATCAGACTTGCAGCCATTGGCGTCTGTCACTTCGATATCATAAGTGTTTTCTCCCAGGTTGTTGATCGGGAAAGTACCGGCCGGTACATTGGACTGGGTGCTTCCCGGCGACCAGGACACAATGTAGGGGGCCAAGCCACCGGAAATGGCAACAGCGCCTGCGCCATCCGTCTCACCTGGCAGGCTTACATTGGCAGTCTGGTTGCAGGCGATCTGGAGGGCCGCTGCTGGCTGCTCGACAGTGAATGCGGCGGAAGCGGAACATCCGGAGGCGTCCGTCACTACCAGTGCATAGTCGCCGGCTCCAAGGTTTTGAAGGTCCGTCACCTGGGGCGTCCAGACGGTGTCATAAGGCGGCACGCCACCGGAAACGAAGACTTGGATGCTGCCGGAGTTATCGCCAAAGCAGAGCACGTCGCTGACGGTGCCAGATACCAGCACTGTCGCTGCAGTGTTGGCAACTGTGAAACTGGCCGTGCCTTCGCAGGTGGTGCCTGAACTGACAGTGACACTGTAATTGCCCGGTGAAAGGCCGCTCAGGTCTTCCGTAGTGGCATTGTTCGACCAGGTGTAATCGTGATTTCCTGCCGGGAAGACCTGGATGTCAATGGCGCCGTTGGAACCGCCGCAAAGGCTGTTGGGAGTGGTATTTCCGCTGATATTGAAGGCGACCTGATTGTCCTGCACCTGATAGGTCCCTGTTGCTGCGCAGCCATCGGCACCTGTTACGGTAACGCTGAAATTGCCGGCTTCCAGGTTGAAAATATCTTCAGAAACAGCGCTGTTTGACCATTCAAATGAATAAGGGGTAGTTCCACCGGAAACGGCCAGGTTTATGCTTCCATCGCTGCTGCCGCAAAAAGTGGCAGCAAGGGTGGCTGAGAAATCAGGTGCGTTGGTGTTGTCGCCAACGGTATAGGAAGCCGTTGTGGTGCAAGTGATGCCCTGGGTCACCGTCACGGTGTATTGTCCGGGGAACAAGCCGCCGAGGTCTTCCGTGCTGGCGTTGTTCGACCAGAGGAAGCTGTAGTCGCCGGCCGGAGAGACGGTCAGGTCAATGCTGCCGTTGGGACTATCGCAGGAGCTGTTGTCAGCCGTGGTAGCGCTGGCGGCGAAGTTGACATTGTTGTTGGGCACGTTGAAGCTGGCTGCAGTCAGGCAGCCATTGGCGCCGGTCACTTCCAGACTGTAATCGCCGGGAGGCAGGTTGTCCAGCGAGGAGGTGGTATCATTGTTTGACCACAGGAAGAAGAACGGCGCCTCGCCACCGGATGCCGCCACCGAAATCGCACCGTTGCTTTCTCCGCAAACGGCGGCGGTTATGGACTCCGTCAGAACCGGGTCAAGGGTAGTGCTGCCCACCTGGAAGTTGGCCTCGGCGGTGCAATTGCCACCGGCTGAGACGGTCACGGAATAGCTGCCGCCGGCCAGCCCGCTGAGGTCCTCCGTATTGGCTGAATTTGACCAGTAAAAGGTATAGGAACCTGCCGGTGAAATGGACAGATTGATGTTGCCGTTGACCTGGGCGCAGGAGGTATTGGAGGACGTGGTGCCATTGACGGTGAAGGAGATGCTGTTGCCGGGGACGATGGCCGAGGAAGTGGCAGTACAGCCGTTTGCACCCGAGACAGTAACGCTGTAGGTGCCTGCAGTCAAGCCGCTGAGGTCCTGTGTTGCGGAGCCGTTTGACCACGAGTAGGAGTAGGGCGTCTGTCCACCGCTAAGCTCCAGGTTGACCGCTCCGTCCGACTGCCCGCAAAGTTCTGCTGTCAGGGTCTGTGACAGAGTGGGGAATGAAGTTTCGTCCTCCACGATAAAACTGGCGGAAGCCGAACAAGTACCGTTGCTGGTGACTGTCACGGTATAGGTTCCCGCTTGCAGACCCGTTATGTCTTCTGTTATTTGGCCATTAGACCAGCTGATGCCGTAGCTGCCGCTCGGGGTGATGGTGAGGTTGACCTGTCCATTTGCCGAAAGGCAGGAGCTCAAGGGCTGGGTTGTACCAGAGATAGAAAATGAGGAGCTGTTGTTTGGCACGTTGATGGTCTCAGCAGCGGTGCAACCATTGGCGGAGGTGACTGTCACCGTGTAATTGCCGGGTAGCAGCCCGGAAAGGTCTTCCGTGCTGGTGCTGTTGGACCAGGCAAAGGTATAGGGGGCAGTTGCACCGGAGACAGTCAGGTTGATGCCACCGTTGTTTTCACCGCAAATGGCGGCTGTGACGCTGGCGCTGACCTGTGGCAGGCTGGTCTGGTTGCTCACCGTGAAACTGGCGTTGGCAGTGCAGGAGCCACCTGCCGAGACAGTCACCGAGTAGCTGCCCGCTGCGAGGTTGCCGATATCCTGTGTGGAGGCGGCATTGGACCATTGATAATTGTAATTGCCGGCAGGCGTCACGGTGATGTCGATTCCGCCATTGGGAGCAGTGCAGGAAGTGTTCGGCGCCGGCGTGCCGCTTATGTTCAACACCAGGTTGTTATTGACAATGGAGGCGCTGGCAGCGGCAGTGCAGTTGTTGGCGTCGGTCACTGTCACCGCGTAGAGGCCTGGCGTGAGGTTGTTCAGGTCCTGAGAGAAGTTGCCATTGGCCCAGAAATACTGGTAGGGAGAGCTTCCGCCCTCCACGGTAAGATCGATGGCGCCATTGGCTTGCCCGCAGGTCGCTGCCGTCACCGCAGTGGTCAGGGTAGGCGGGAAGGCAATGTTCGGAACTGTGAAATTGGCGGTTTGCGTGCAGGAGGGGCCAGCGCTCACGGTGACCACGTAGACTCCAGGGGCTGCATTCACCAGGTTCTGATTCGTTGAGCCATTCGACCAGGATATATTGTAGTTCCCTCCCTGGGGAGGTGTCGGGGGCTGGATCTGCAGTTCAACCGAGCCGTTGGGGGAAGTACAGGAGGCATTCGGAAAAACGGTGCCGTTCAGGCTGATGGCCGTGCTGCTGCTGGTCAGGGTAACTGTGGTGGCAGCGGTGCAGCCGGCGGCCGTGGTCAGTGTCACGGAGTAGGTGCCCGGCAGCAGGCCACCCAGGCTCTGGGTCGTGGCACCATTGGACCACAGGAAGCTGTAGGGAGTAGCGCCACCGATGACATTGAGGTTGATGGCGCCGTTGGGGTTTGAGCAGAAGGGAGGGGTCGTTGTCGCATTGAGCAGTGGAAGCTGCGTCTGGTCCGGGACGTTGAAAGTGGCGGTTTGGGAGCAGGACGTGCCGGCTGAGACGGTCACAGTGTAATTGCCCGGCGCCAGGTTGCTGATGTCTTCCTGAGAGCTGCCGTTCGACCAGTTGAAGATATAGGTGCCGTTGGGCTGGACGGTAATGTTCACCGATCCGTTGGGTCCCTGGCAGGAGGTATTTCCCGTGGCAGTTCCCAGGATGCTGATGGGGGGATTATTGTTGCCTATGTTCACATTTGCGCTGACGGTGCAGTTGTTGGCTCCCGTGACTGTCACCTGGTAATTGCCGGATGGCACGTTGTTGATGGAGTTGGCATTGCCCCCGTTGGACCAGCTGTAGGTGTATGGAGCGACACCGTTCGACGCGATCACGGTGGCACTTCCGTTGCTTTGTCCGCAGGTAGAGGGCGTTGACAGGGGCACCAGCTGCGGGAGATAGGGCTGATTGGGCACCGTGAGGTTGAGCGTTTGGGTACAGTTGCCGCCAGCGCTGACGGTCACGGAGTAAGGTCCTGCCGCCAGGTTGCTGAGCGTGGTGGCGTTGCTGCCATTGAACCAGGTGATGGTATAGTTCCCCGGAGGAGCTATTGACAGCGAGATGCCGCCATTCGGCGAGTTGACATTGCAGGTGGTATTAGGATCGATGGTGCTGTTGATGTTGAAGCTGATTGGGTTGTCCTGGACCGTAACAGAGAGCGTCGCCGTGCAGCCATTGGCACCCGTCACCGTGACCGAATAACTTCCGCCCGGCAAATTGGAGATGCCCGGGTTAGTGCTGCCATTGGACCAGTTGTAGGCATAGGGAGAAGCCCCTCCGGACGCACTCAGGCTAACGGATCCGTTGCTTTGTCCGCAGGTGGCCGGCGTGGCATTTGCCGACAGCACGGGCAGGCTGGGTTGATCCGGCACGGTAAAGCTGGCCGTTTGGGAGCAAGTACCTATGGTGGACACGGTGACAGTGTAAGTCCCTGGGCTGAGGTTGCTCAGCGAAGTTGCGCTGGAGCCGTTGGACCAGCTGATGTTGTAATTTGAACCGACCGGGGGGCTTGCCGGGTTGATGGCAATGCTGATGCTGCCATTGCCCCCGTTGCAGGACGTATTGGGGTTAATCGTGCTGTTGATTGAAATCGGCGGATTGTCATTGGCCACCGTTGCGTTGGCCACCCCGGTGCAACCGTTCGCTCCGGTAACGGTCACCGAATAGCTGCCAGCCTGCACGTTTTCAATATCCTCTGAGGT
>JBEAYO010000299.1:0-4991 GCA_041159285.1 Bacteroidota bacterium
TTACACAACTCCGCGGTCGGCGGGCCTCGGGGCCTGCCGTGCGCCCTATCCGGAAGACGAGCGGCACCGACGGAATGTATCGCCGGGTCTTTTGAGGCAGGCAGCCTTTTGCTGTAAGGTGTCTCACACGAGGGCCTTCTGCGGCAGCCTCAACGGGGTGGCCGGCACCGGCCCTCCTTTCTATGATAAAGGTAAAAACAGTGTTGATATTTGTTAGGAAAATCGCTTTGAAATTAGTCAGGGGGCAGCCTCCGGGGCTGCTTTACAATCCGCGCGGCACCACAAATTCATTAGACTTGTTTCGGCGGGTCAGCGAAGTGGGAAAAAAGTGCTATTTTCTTTCCACTAGAAGGCTTTTTTAGGGAGAATAGCCCAGCTATTTGACCTGAAAAAGGCACAAAGTGGGAAGAAAAGAGCCTTTTTGCTCCTTCGATGACCCCGCCGAAACAAGTCTGTTGAACCTTGACCCAGGGCTGCGCAGTCCCCCCTTTAAAAGCCGGCGCAGCGCAGCGCGTTCCCGACCTGTTTTTAAATCCGTCCCACCCTTGCTTTATTTCATTTATATTTGTAAAAAGACAAAAATCAATGCCATGGTACAAATCGCCAACCCCATCTACGACGTGGTGTTCAGGTACCTGATGAAGGACGAGAGGCTGGCCAGGCTGCTGCTCTCCGCCATCATCGGCAAGGAAGTGCTCAGCCTGGAATTCCGGCCTACCGAACATGCCCTCTCGGTGAGCGAGACCCTGACCGTCCTCCGCATGGACTTCAGCGCCAGGATTGTTGACCCCGAAGGACGCCAGGAACTGGTGATCATCGAGCTGCAGAAGGCCAGGATGGTCAGTGACATCATGCGCTTCAGGCGCTATCTTGGCAACCAGTACGCCAACAAGGAGAACGTGTTCAGGGATTCTGAGGGGGAAGGCCACGGCAGCCAGAAGGCCCTGCCCATCCTCAGCATCTACTTCCTCGGCGAGCCCCTGCCGAGGATCAAGGCGCCGGTGGTGCGCGTCAACCGGATCTACACCGATGCTGCCACCGGCGAGCAGATACACGACAAGGAGGAGTTCATCGAGAGCCTCACCCACGACAGCATCGTCATACAGGTGCCCTACCTGAAGGGGCACCGCCGCAACGAGCTGGAGCAGCTCCTTTCCATTTTCGACCAATCCCTTGCCACGAATAACCGCAAGCTGATGCTCATCGACGAGCTGGAGCTGCCAGCGCGCTACCACCCCCTGCTGCGCAAGCTCCACCAGGCCATGTCCAATCCCACCATCCGGGAGACCATGGAGGCGGAGGACGAGGTGGTGGAGGATTTCAGGACACTGCAGCGCGTCATTTCAGACAAGGAGGCAATCATTGAGGAAAAGGACGAAGCCTTGCAGGAAAAGGACGAAGCCTTGCAGGAACAAGCGGCAATCATCATGCAGCAGCAGCAACAGCTCGCCCTTGCTATCCTGAAATCACATGCCGCAGGCCTGGACATCAGACAACTCTCAGCTATTTTTAGCTTGGAGGAAAACGAAATCCAGGCAATAATCGCGAAACACGGCAGCACCTCTCCACCCACCAGGCAGAAAAATCCCTGAAAAAAGACTGAAAAAGTTTTCAGAAAAACTTCCTGAATTTTTGAGATAGATTCCAACGGCGCACAACTGGCCATTTCCCACGACAGCCTTAGATTTGGGTGCACGACATCATCTGCACAACCAAAGCTCATTCACTATTACACGCTGTCATCATGACCAGGAACAACTACTTTTATTCTCTGCTGTCGGCCTGCCTGCTGCTGCTCGCCGCTGCACCCGCCGCAACACAAAATCAGCAGGGCGGCTACGAAGCCCTGCACAAAAGGGTCAGGTCAACCTACAAATACAGTTGGAAGCTGTACAAAGCGGCAGATAAAATGGTCAAGACCTATGACAAGTGTCTCGGGAACGGCTACAGTCAGACCCAATGCCAGCAAGCCGCCCTGCTCTGCGGCACCTACAACTTCATCACAGGCAGCTTGTCCGGGCAAGCCGCCGCTTTTTATAAAAAGTACAAGCTCTTCCAGGCTTTCAAGCCCAACTGCGGCGACGGTGAATGCTTCCAGTGCTGCTTCACCGCCAACCCGGGCTATGCCTGCCACACCTCCTTCGTCGGCTTCCCCGTCATCAACTGCAACACCAACCTGTACGGACCGGCGACCAGGGCCGCCGGACTGGCCTTGGTCACCGGCGGCGACCCGGGCGGCGCGTGCGCCTTCACCCCCCAGACCTGCGACCATCTTCCCCTCTGCCTGTCCACCCTGCCGCCGGCCGACATCGCCGCCATCAACAACAACCCCGACCACATCATGAAAAGCCAGCATGCCAGGGAGCAGCGCGCCCGCCAATACGCCCAGGAAATGATGGAAAACCAGCTCTCTGGCTTCCTGACCAACTTCAATAACGGCGACCCGCTCCAGACCGACAGCTCGGTGGTGCTGTACGAAAATATGAGCCTGACGGACCTCTTCGACTTCTTCTCCGACAGGGGGCACCCCCACTGGCAGGAAAACCTTGACAGCCTGTCCTCTTTTTCCTTTAACAACCCGGCTTTCGCCATCTTCGACACCCTGACCAACCAGTTCCTGCCACGGCCCAGCCAATGGAACTATACCCGCCAGACCGGCCTGGCCAGCATACTGGCCTCGGTGCCGAAACTCAGAGAGCGCCTCGATTTCACCGGCTCCTATATCTACATGCCGTCGGAACTGAACAGCTATATCTACTCCGCCGGCGACCCCGACTCCCTCCTGCAAGCACAAATGCACCCCCTGTCCTATTACTTCATCACGGAAAACACCCGGGTGCAGGACTACCGCCTGCTGGCGGTGCCCCTGGCCAGCGAAACGCCCAACCCTCTGTTTTACGCAGGTGACACCCTGGGGCTGCCACCGGTACTGTCCACCGGGAAAACCTACCTCGACAGCAACCGGGTCAAGCTCAACCTCTCGGTCGTCTTCCCGGGAACCCACCACTCCGGTTACCCCCTCTCCGGGCTGGTGTACTGGGGCGACGGCGTCGCCACCGCTTTTGAGTACCACAACTACCTGCAGGACACCTCCCTGTACCACACCTACCGCTCGCCGGGCGGCTACCAGGCCCTGGTCTATTTGCAGAATTCCACCGGGCTGCGCTGCATCAAGTTCGAGCCGGTCCAGGTCCAAACCAACTACAACCTGCAAATCGCCCAGGCACCGGCCCTTTGCGAACTCTGGCTCCACGATGCCAGCGTCGGGACGACCCTCTTCACTTTCACCGAAAAAATCGGGCTCGACATCACCACCGGCATCGACACCTCGCTGGTGACCCTTGGCATCGAAGCCTCTCAGGTCTATAACAACTACGCGCTGCGTTCCCTGGATACCATCATCGTCAGCAACCCCAGCCTCTTCCACCTTGACTCCATCGTGATAGAGCCCCGTTTTTTCAATGACGCCCCCGCCGGCTACAGCGTCTTCCGCTTCACCCATTTCAAGGGTCTGATCTACGACCCGGTGCAGGAAAAGGACACCGTGGTGAACATCCCCCTGCCGCTCAGTTCCATCAAGTTGTACGACACCCATGGCAACCTGAGGACGGAAGCCGGCATGCGCTACCAGGAGGCCAACGGCCTGAAAGTGCTCTACATCGAGTTCGACACCTTCAACATCGGAAAGATCGTGCTGCCCATCAACCAGGATTCGTTGAAGAAATACTACATCCCACCCGTGAGCTCTCCTTCCTGGGCCGCCAACGACACCCTCTACGTGGAGGTGCGGCCGGATAATTTCATCCCCCATGTGCTGCCCGAGTGCGGGTACGAGTGGATGAACGTCACGCGGCACCCCATCCCGTCCGGCACCTACCGCAACAACGGGCATATCCTGTCTTCGGGAACCGTGGGCAACGGCAGCGACGTCAAGTTCCACGCCGCCCAGGCAGTGACGCTGCTGCCCGGTTTCCACGCCCAGCCAGGCGCCCTTTTCGAGGCCCGGATTCAAGCCTGCATTGCCACCATGAACGGCAATCTGGAAGCGCCCGGGACAGGAGCAACCCCGTCCGGCGAAGCGGCGCCCCGGCCGGCTCTCAGGCCTGCCGGACAGGTCATCGGGGATTCCGGCCTGTTCCTGTTCAGCATTCCCGGCGAGCGCAGCAAGGCAAGCCTCGTGCTGGTCAACAGCTTTGGGGAACGCATTTCCTTGCTGGACAAGGCATCCTACGGGCAGGGCGACCACCAGTTCATGCTCGTGCGGGAGGACATCCCGCCGGGGGTGTACGAGCTGGAGTTCGTGGTGGACGAAGTGCTGGAGGCGAAGGGGAGGGTGGTGTTGAAGTAGGCAAGGCCTTCTGTTTTTTTATTTCATTTTTCGCAACTGTTCACCCCTTGCAGCGCCGACTGAATACCCTGTGGTTTTGATTCAGCAATCCCTGGAGTGCACGAATAAGGGTGCTAAACAGTCGCCATTTTTCTTTTATGCATCCTAAGGCATGTCCGGATGCAAATGCGGGGGTGGAAATGCGGCCGCAGTTCAAGCGGACAGGGATTAAAAAAAATTAAAACTCTTCTTTTTTTTGGATGCGTATTGTTACATTTGTGCACATAAGGTATCCTGTTCGCCTCGGTTGTCTGACCAAGTGTTATTGGTAAAATTAGTTAATTGAAGTTACAGTCCTGGGATTTTCACCTTCGTGCCGGTGTTGAAGTGTCCTGCCAGTCGATCATCCAGGAGTTTGGATACCGTTGATTTTCATTTATTATCGCTCTCTTCCAAAGATTTCCAATGTCGGTGGTTTTAGACACTGGCTGAACTGCTATATCCCATTTTTTGAAAAACAATTCTAATTCGGAAGGAGGCTGTCTCAAAACTCATCTTCCGCACCTCAAAAACCAAATCGAATATTTTGATTGGAGGGTTCGCATAATTGAATAAAAACGTAACCTGCTCATAACCAAAGGGTTTCCACCTGCGCTTCTCGCCT
>JBEAYO010000300.1:0-4983 GCA_041159285.1 Bacteroidota bacterium
GTGGTGCTGCTCCCCGTCGAAGACCTTCAGCAAGTAATAACCATCCTGCAAGCTGCCCACATCCACCTTCACCTGCTGATAACCGGCAGCAACATAACCCAGATCTCGCTGCATCACCAGACTGCCTGTCAGGTCAAAAATAGCATAGGAGGAAGTGCCGTCTACTGCCTGATCAAACTCAATCGTCAGCTGGTCATTGACTGGATTGGGATATACCAAGGGCTGAACCGCGTAAGCCGTGGAAAACTGCTGGTCCGCGTCGTCACCGGGACGCAGTGTCGGACCCGTGCCAATGGCAAACCAGGACATCTGCTCCGTGGTGTGATTGCGCTCCGTGTCTCCAATGTCATCCTCCAGTGCCCAGGAGCGGAACGAAGCATTCGTCGGAGTCGCTGCCAACACACCCCAGGAACCCTCGGTATCGTCAATGCCTGCACTGCTCAGCACGATGGACTCAAGGGTCGTCAGGCCACTGATGGTATAGCTAAATCCAGTAGAGGAGTTGCTCGTTCCCCGCACGATGTCAGCGCCCTGGGCGCAGCGGTACTTCTTGCCGTTGATGAAGCCCGTGCCGCTTTCAAACACCATGTATCCCAGCGTCTCATTCAGACGGGTGGTGTTCACGTTGTCCTCCGCAATGTGCTTGCTGGCAGAGAAGCTGGTGGCATTCGGCGGATTGGAAAGGCTTCCGTTCCTCGTGGCAAAGAACACGGACCAGTTGGGGTCGTTGTGCGTCATTACCTGCCCTACCACCACGGGCGCAGTATAGGCATTGGAATAGGTACGGCTTTCAAAAAGCCAGCCTGTGCTGCGCGAAGTGGCAGTTGAGTTGACTTTCTTCGCCTCGAACTTCACGCCGTTGGCAGCCGTGGTGTAGGTTCCTTCTTCTGCCACGATGTAGTAAACAGTGGCAGGACCCACCGATGAAACGTTGTATTTCGCCGGCTGCACCCTGACCTGGAAGCTGTTGCCCGAGGCATTCTGAATCCTCGTGACAAGCGCAGGAGAGGCGCTGCTGGCGCTGGGCTGCTGGACCGTGGCCACCACCACCATGGAAGTATAAGTGTTGGACAAGGTAACCGTTGTCCAGTTGCCCGTGACACCGGTCAAAACGCCATGTTCAAATTTAACCGGAGCAGGGCCTGCCGTCAGCGTCACGCTGCCGGTCTTGGTGCAACCGTTGGCATCCGTCACCGTCACCGAGTAGGTGCCGGCACCCAGGTTGCCGATGGTCTGGGTCGTAGCACCCGTGCTCCAGAGGTAAGTGTAGGCCGGCGTGCCGCCCGAGGGTGATGCAGTGGCCGAGCCATTGTTGCCGCTGCTGGGGTTGGTACCCGTCACCGCAACTGCCAATGCCGTCGGCTGGCTGACTGTCACGCTAGCCGTAGCCGTGGAGCTGCCTGAGGTGACCGTCACTGTGTAAACGCCGGCACCCAACCCACTGGTGGTCTGCGTGTTGGCGCCATTGCTCCACTGGTAAGTGTAGCTGCCCGTGCCGCCGCTGGCCTGGGCTGTCGCCGTGCCGTTGGTGCCGCCGTTGCAGCTCACCGGCGTGCCGCTGGCTGTGACCGCCACCGGTGGCACCGGTGGATTGCCGCTGTAGCATACTTCCAGGCCCCAGGCGTTGAGCGTGCCGCCATCCTGGTTGAACAAGTCCTGAATGGTCAGCGTCCAGGTGCCGCTCACGTTTTGCCCGTCGAAGGCAGACAAGGCCTGGAAGGCCTGGTAAATACCGTTGTTGACCGGCGGGCAAGGCAGCGAGCCGTAGGTGTTAGGAGCCTCGTCATCGAAGTTAGTCAGGATATTGTCCTCGCTACTGCAAATCTGGTTAATCAGGGTGATTTCAGTGCCTGCAGGGCTTTTGAGCTTCACCACCAGGTCGTTGATCCACACATGCGAGATGTTCAGGTTGGTGACATTGACATCGGCGATGCTGCCGGAGGCTCCAATGTTCAGCGTCGAGGTCACTGTCGGCGCTCCGGAGGCGGGAATGACAACCGGCACGTTGGTGCTGGCAAAATTGCCGCAACTGATGCTGCCAGTTGTAAAGCTGAAAGAGCCTGAATACGGGCTGGCGCCGCAGGGCGTCACCACCCTGACCCGCCAGTAGTGCATGGTGTTACCTGCCAGTGGTGGATTCACCGTGTAGCTGGTCGCCGTGAGGCCTGTTGCATTGACCAGCAGGCTGGCGAAGCCCGGATCCGTGGACAGTTGCAGCTCATAGCTGCCCGCACCCGGAACCGCACTCCAGCTAAGGGTTGGCGACTGGGAAACTCCCGTGGCGCCATTGGCGGGAGCAAGCAGGGATGCGGCAGAAGGTGCCCCTGCGAGTACTGTCAGCAACACCGTCTCAGATTGGTTGCCGGTGCTGCCGCTGCCAGTCACGGTAAGACTATAAGTGCCGGGAGATACGCTGCCCAAACCGCTGATGGTCAGTTGCGAGCTGCCAGGTGCTGCGACGGGATTTGTTGAAAAACTGGCCACCGCACCGGCGGGTACCCCGGAAACTGAGAGGCTCACATCTCCGGTAAAGCTGCCGGTAGCTCCCACCGTGACTGCATAGTTGGCACTTCCTGCAGCAGCGCATACAGCCTGGTCATTAGGTGACACATCCACCGTAAAACCATTGACAGGAGCAGTTATGGCGAAGTTGGCGTTTGAAATGTCAAAAAAGATATTCCCGCTGCCCCGCACCATGATGCGTGCAGTAGCAGTGGGGTTGTTGGGAATAGTCACCAGGTGCGTGCCATCGTTAGGTGTTGCGCTGGCAAGCGTGACGGGATAGGTAAAGCCACCGTCCAGCGACAGCAGAATGTCCACATTGGCGCAATTGATGGGCGCTGCCGTGGTGTTGGCCACGTCCCAGGTAACTGTTTGCTGGGAGAGCCCAGGCCAGCTCAGCGCTGTGTTGGGGGCCGTGACGAGGAAGGGACCTGCCGTGCCAACCACGGTCACAATCGCATTGTCTTCCTTGGTGCAGCCCCCGCCGGGGTGATTGTCGCGCACGGTGAAGCGGAAATTGAGCGTCCGGCCCACGGAGGGCAGCACTTCCCAGGTGGGGTTCTGGTTGTTGACAATGGCGTTGATATTGGGGAAATAGCGGTTGGGGGAAGTGGAAGGAGTCAGCGAGCGGAAGGCAGGCCCTCCGGTGTTGGTGGAGACAGGCGGCATGGTAGCCACCTGGTTGTCCATCTGCTCCCAGCAAAAGGTCAGGGAGGCATTGTTGGGGTCGGACCCGGTGCCCGTCAGCACGAAAGGCGTGGACCTGGGGATGGAGTAATCCAGGCCGGCTGCGGCGGTCGGGGCACTGTTGATGGTCGTGGTGGTGGCACAGGCGTTGCCGGAGGTGCTGGTCACCTTGGCGGCCATTTCCTGCAGGCTGATGGCGTGGAAATAAGCGTCGCTGTTGGACTGGACGTTCGGGGAGCAAATGCCGGCATAGCCCATGATGGTGGATGCGCTGCCGGGCTCCATGGCCGTGGCGCTGTTGCGATTGCAATTGTTGTTCTGGGTGTGGTTGGCGCCGTATTGGTGGCCCATTTCGTGGGCTACGTAGTCGATGTCGAAGGGATCGCCCACCGGGCTGCTGCTGCCTGTCACGCCGCCGGCCTTGAGGGAGTTGTTGCAGACGCAGCCGAGGTAGGCCACGCCGCCGCCGCCGGTGGAGAATACGTGGCCGATGTCATAGTTGGCAGAGCCGATGATGTTGTCACAGGTGGTCTGGTTTTCTCCCAGCATGGTGCTTCCGTTGTTGTTGGTGTACGGGTCGGTGGAAGCGTTGAGGAAGACCAGCAGGTTGTTGTTAGGCACCAGGTCCATGTGAATGGAGGCATCGAGCTCGAACACCCCGTTGACGCGGGTCAGGGAGGTGGTCATGGCCGCCAGGGCGCCTGTCACAGTGCCGCCGTGGAAAGCGGCGTATTCGCCGGTGCAGGCGAGCGCCAGCATGTAGGAGCGGAGTTTGCAATCTCCTGCCTTGGTGAAAATATCCACCGGCTTCTGGCTTTTCTTGTCGTTTACCTCGTCGAAGGTGCAATCCCAGCCAGAGTCCTTGAAGAAGTCCTTTTTATAATAGGAGATGTAGAATTCGTTGCTGTTGCTGCCGTAGGGGTCTATGAATACATCGCTGTGCCTGGCGGAGCGGATGTAGCCGTGAAAGCCTTTGGGCGTGAAGTCACAGCGGAGATAGGCCGTGGGGTCGTCTATGCCATAGCCTGCATAGGAGCGGATCATGGGGAACTGGGCGGCGAGGTCGGGGTGCATGACCGGGGCGTACTCGATGCGGAAGACCTCGAGGCTGCCGTCGGGCATGGGGAGGGTGAGCAGCACGTTCTCATCTGCTGCCTCCGGAGTGTGCCAGAGCGGGGCCTCATCGAGGAGGGTTCGCAGTTGGGGCACGTTGAGCGACAGGGTTTTGTACTGTTGCGGAACGATTTGCCGCTCGAGGTTTTTGCTGAGCAGCGATTTTTCCTGGATGAAGCTCCAGGGGTTTGGCTTTCCCTGGTTTTGTGCGCTGGAGACGAAACTGAGCGCCAGAAACGCGGTCGTCAGGAATAGATAGATTGATTTCATTTTCTGTAGTTTAAAAGTGAGTGCGAATACGACAGCCCGATTGGTGGCGGGCACGGCTGTTTCGTGAAATGACCCGGGATTCCGAGACTATTTTGTCAAATACTCCGGAGAAAAGTGAAGTACGGGTAATTGTCGGTGGTTCTTTTGAGTTCTTGAATCTTTAAAAGCAATTTAGACGTGACCTTAAAATTTCCGCGTTTGGATTGGTAAATGCAGGAAGAGGGGCAGACATTTCGTCTTTTTAACCCGATTTGTTTTTTTTCAGATGGTTAATTGCAGTTATAAAGGAACACAACATCGTTTCAAAATGTTCGTAAAACTCAAGCAAATATAAAGCATTGGAGATGATAAAAGTCAGCCTTTGCAATGCTTTTTTTTAAAGCGGGCTGTCAGCCTTGATTAACCTTGAGA
>JBEAYO010000301.1:0-4981 GCA_041159285.1 Bacteroidota bacterium
TTCGCTGTCGGAGGCATTCTTTTCATATAAATTGTGGATGACAAAAATCAGATATCCGAAGAGGACGGCGCCAATGATGAGGGCATTGTGAAGGATGCCTTCTGCCAGGAATGATATTTTTATCAAGATGGTAGAGATCACAAAGCCGGAGTTTCGGATAATCGTGTGGAATTTGTCGGAATAAAAGAAGGAAAACAGCAGCAGCACTACGTCCACGATGATGAGGATGGTGTAGAATTCATCGAAGAAGATGTTGTTGATTTTTTTCAGGGCGACGAAGCCGGTTTCGTAGTTTCCGAGCGTTTCGGCTATCCAGGAGATGAAGGTATAGGAGGCGAAAAGAAAGAGCGTCGGCACCAGGATGGTGGCCAGGAGTTTTTTCAGTTGTATGAACCGCTGTATTTTCAGTCCGTATTTCTCGGATTTCGGTGCTGGTGCCTGGCTTCTGGCATGTATTTTTTTATAGAACAGATAAATCAGGTAGAAGAGGATGAGGGAGGTTAGCACATCGAAGGTGAATTGCAGGTCGTTTTTATCCTTGAACCAGTCAGAGGTCAGCTCGACGTAGGCGATGTCGTTGAAGATCCTTCTGATTTCGATGAGCGTGATTATTTCATACTGTTTGACGATGTAGATGGTGATGGATTTTGACAGGAAGAAGATCAGCAGGTACACTTCGTAAACGAGGATGAAGGAGAAGGGGGTGTAGATGGCTGCGATGGGGTTCTTGAAGAATTTTTGTTCCAGTTCGATGATGCCCTGGTTGTTGAGCAGGATGACCAGCAGGTGAGCGAGGTAGCTGACGATGGAGATGGTGAGTATGATTTTTTCAATGCGCTCCTTCATGGTGTGGGAGAGCAGGCTGTTGAAGCCAGCGTTAAGTATCTTGTCAGTCATAGCCCTTTTTTGAAAAAAAATTTCCTGCGGTATTTTCAAGACTTCTTTCTTGTAACAAGTGTTTTTTCAACGGTTCCTTCCAGGCTGTGCAGCACCTGGTGTGTCCCGCTATTCGAAATGCCGAATTAAAGGTATGAATTAATTTACGTTGTGTGGTTTGTACAAAATAAAATTTTAAAAATAAATCAAAAATTAAAAATTTTATTTTAAAAAGTTCATTTTTTTCAAAATGATGAAGAGTAGGCGGCAGGTCAGGGGGGTGTCATCAGCGTTGTGATGCCTTCGGCCCATGTTCTGCAGAGGCCAATCGACAGCAGTCAGGAAATCCCCGGCGCACTTTAGAAATTGATTGTGCCGGTGCTGCTTTGCCTCGGGAAGGGCATACGGCGGGCCAAAGGCCCGCCGTCGACAATCCCCTTACCGCAAGGCAAACGGTGCCGCTGGATTCCATTAATTCTGAGGAGATGCCCGGAAAAAAACAAAGCCTACGGGCTTATATGGGGGGACAGGGCCACCGACGGCAGCGAATGCGAAAATATTGCCGAGAGAGAGAAGATGAGCATTGCATTACAGGAGCTGCAAGGGGAAATAAAAAAAGGACTTTCCTGGATGGAAAGCCCTTTTTTTGTCGTGGGCGCAGAAGGATTCGAACCTCCGACCCTCTGCTTGTAAGGCAGATGCTCTGAACCGGCTGAGCTATGCGCCCTTTTGTTTTTCCCTCCTTTTCAAAAGGGAATGCAAATATACAGGTGATTTATTTATCGTGCAAGTTCAAGGCAAAAAAAATATTAAATATATATCGCTTCAGCGATGGGCGGAACATATAGCCAGCCTCGAAAGCCAGTAAAATAAGCCCCGGGCATTGATTTCATTGTACACGACCTCCCGGAAAATTGCGTTATTTTGCAGCAGCGAACAGCATGCAAAACCCGGCAGCCCGGCCATTTGTCAAACAAGCTGAAACTGAATGAAAGTAAAAACCGCCATCCTGGCAGCAGTGCTGCTCTCCTCCTTCCGCCTCGGCGCTCAGGAAGCACACTCCTACCTGCGAAAAGCAGACAAAGCCTACAAAAGCGGCAACTATGCCGAAGCGGAAATCAATTACCGCAAGGCCCTGGAGCAACAACCCACCACCAAGGGCTCCTACAACCTCGGCAACACCACCTACCGGCAACAGCGCTATGACGAGGCCCTGAAACACTACGAAGCAGCCGCCGCCGATGCCAAGGACAAGGACACCAAGGCCAAGGCTTACCACAACCTCGGCAATGCCCACTTCAAGGCCGGCAACTACGAGAAAAGCATAGAGGCGTACAAAAACGCCCTGCGACTCAATCCCCAGGACCAGGACACCCGTCAGAACCTCGTCAACGCCCTGCGGAGACTTCCTCCTCCTTCTGCCTCCCAACAACCCCAGGACCAGCAAAACCAGCAGGACGAGGGAGAAAAGCAGCAGCAAAACCAGCCGCAAAACCAGCAGGGAAACAACAACCAGCAGCAAGCGCCCCAACCCCCTGCCGGTCAGGAACAGGAACCATCTTCCGACAAAGGAAAATCACAGGCTGGCAACCTGGGCCGCGAACAGGCCCGCCAAATGCTGGAAATCATGGACCAGGAGGAGCAGCGCGTCCAGCAGAAGCTGCGCAAGGCCCAGGGCCGGCAGGGAAGAAGAACCAGCAAGGATTGGTGAGAAAGCCTGCCTCAAAGTATCAGGCAATCCGTTCCGCCGGTGCCGCTTGGCTTTAGGAAAGGGCGAACGGCTGTCTTAAAAGACCCTTTGGCGAAGCGCCTTCTCGCAAAATGCGCGCGGGGCGTAGCCCCGCGCGCATCCCCCCCCTTCCGCCGCGGTTTGGCTTCGCCAAACCGCGGCGGAAGGGAGTTTTAAGGGCATTCAGCCGGTCCTCAGGCCGGCCGAATGCCCCCTACTGGAGCCAATCGGCACCGGCCGAATTAATTTTAAAAGCGCGCCGAGTCTTTTGAGAAAGCATCTAAAACCCCCTTCCCGGGAGCCAGGTGGCACCGACAGCCGGGTCTTTTATCAAAGGACTCCAACAAGGCATAACTTTATCAACATGAGACTGATGCATTTCGCACCGATTGTTCTTGTGGCAGCCCTGCTGGCCCCTGCCTGCACGGAGCCACCGCCGCCCAGCCTCTCCTTCCGCGAGCGGGAGATCGTGGACAGCCTGTTCAGGAGGCAGGTGGACCGCCTCCATCCGGTTTACGACAGCCTTTGCAAGGCCAGGATGGACAGCCTCGTGCAGCACAACGTGGATTCGATTATGGCGGAGCGCATGAGCGAAATCGAGCAATACCTGGAGCGCATCAGAGAGGATAACAACTCAAACAACAGTGATGGAATACCGCAGTGAACTCATGTCATCCGGCTCGCTCCGGCGGGAGCGAAAGGTGCTTTTCTTTGCCGCCCGCCTGCTGTTCTTCGCAGCCTTGCTGTGCGGAGCCCCGGCCTGTGAGAAAAAGCCACCTCCCAAGACGAAGCAGCAGATCATGCAGGAAAAGCTGGAGGAGCGCCTGGCCATCTGGAAGGCCGACATGACGGGCAACTGCATGGAAAAAGCCTTAGAGAAGGCCGTGCTGATCGTGGACTCCACCCTCATCGCCAATGCCCGCCAGCATCGCGACCTGTCGGGAAAGCCAGCCATACCACCCCGGCCGGAAAAACCCGCTTTTGTCGCTCCTGCCGACTCCTTGCCGGTGAGACCGCTGCTGCAGCGGGGCAACTAGGGGGCTTGTTATTCCCCGCTGCCCTGCAAATCTCATCTTCTAAGGGTTCGCTGCAGCGCGTTGTTCCAATCATACACGGACCATGAAAAGTAGGAGCGTTGTTTCCTCCTGCTGTAGAGTAAGTATCTTCCGGAAGGCCCG
Source organism: Bacteroidota bacterium (assembly GCA_041159285.1). Lineage (GTDB taxonomy): Bacteria > Bacteroidota > Bacteroidia > Chitinophagales > Saprospiraceae > UBA6168. Next base: position 3,784 of record JBEAYO010000301.1, read on the forward strand.
GTAGCCAGAATCCTGGCACTCAAGTCTGTTCCTTCTTCGCCTGCCGGTCTCAATTTTTTTACAAAACTGAGCCTGGGGCGTTTGGGAAGGGGAAAGGTCGGCAATACTTCCTTCAGGTTCTTATCCAGCAATTTGAACAATGCAGGGGACTCGTGGCGGAAATAAATCATAAGCCAGTCATCATCCTCCAGGCGGATGGAAGGGTTCACTTGCAGGCTGCTGTCCAGGAAGTAGCCGCTTTTCACGCCGTTTTTGAGTTGCAAGGAGGCCGTATCGTACATGTACAGCACCTTGGAGAAATTATAATAGGTGCTGAAGACATAGTGGATGTCGCTGTTTTCCTGGCGGGTTTCCTCGGCGGTGGTCTGGAGCATTTCCCTGAACTGCGCGCTCTTTTTTTCGCTTATGCCGGTGGAAGAGGCCAGTCGCTCCAATTCTTTCATTTTCCGGTGGTTGGAGTTGAGCCGGACGATGAGCGTTCCGCCGGATAAGGAAGACAACATTTCCCGGGCCTGCAGTTTTTCATCATCGGAGAAGACGAGAGGCTGGGCGGAGGCGGGCGAAGTGGCGGCCAGCACAAAGGCGGTCACCAGGGTGCAGAGGGGCAGGTAGAGAAACAGTGGTTGCTTCATTGCGGCCAGTTATTTAGATTAAAAAAACACGCTATACAACAGGCAGGTGGCACCTGTTTTCAATCTTTCTCCAGCTGTTGCAGCGTCTCCCGGAAAGCGGCCCAGACGGGGTCTTGTTCCGGGGGTGGTACAGACAGCAGCACTTCCTCGGCGGAGACGGGGTGTTGAAAGCTGAATTTCCAGGCGTGGAGGTGGATGGAGCGGTCCGCGTTGCTGCGGCGGGCGCCGTATTTGACATCTCCCTTCACGGGGCAGCCCAGGGCGGCGAGTTGTGCCCTGATTTGGTGGTGGCGGCCGGTGAGGAGCTCGACTTCCAGCAGGTGGTAGTTGTCGCTGCTTCCCAGCAGGCGGTAGCTGAGATCGGCTTGGGAGCTGCCGGGTTCCGGCTGGTCGCTGATCAGGGATTTGTTCTTGGCGCCGTCCTTCCGGATGAAGTGGGTGATTTTTCCGCTTGCTTCCGGTGGCGGGTCTTTCACCACGGCCAGGTAGCGTTTGCGGATGGTTCGGGATTTGAATTGTTCGTTGAGTGAGGTAGCGGCGGTGCTTGTCTTTGCGAAGAGCACGAT
>JBEAYO010000302.1:0-4962 GCA_041159285.1 Bacteroidota bacterium
GGGTGTTACGACGGGGCAGTACCTGGTGTTGTTGTACACCGGCAGCGGAGTGCAGGCGGCGCGAGTGATGTTGGTGCGTTGAGACGGTGGACGGCAGTTAGGTTTCAATTCTCGCTGACGTATGTCGCCCTTTCAGGGCTTAGACACCCGCTGTTTGCCGAGGGGCTTCACCCCTCGCTGACCGCCCTTTCAGGGCTTTAACACCTACTCGCTCTATGCCGAGGGGTGCAGCCCCTCGGCACAAAGGCCGGTATCACAGCCCTGAAGGGGCGGCATACGTCAGCGAGGGGTGCAGCCCCTCGGCAGCACGGCCGGTCTCGCAGCCCTGAAAGGGCGGCATATGTCCGTAACTCTTGAGAATCAAGTCTTGGTGACTACTGTTTGAAGCAACTGCCTTTCATGCAACAAGGAGGTGTCGAAATTCAACAAGGCATTAAAAGCACTTGCGAATACCAACCGCCTTTATCCCTAACCAACTCATAACTTGACTTGTCCTGAAATAGGTTTCACAGGGGCTGAGGTAGTCCTGGAGAGGTTAGGGTATTAACGGGTTCCATTTTATGCTATAATTAAAGGAAGGAAACTAATATTACGGTGTGCTGAACCTTAGGGACGGGGGTTGGTGTATCATCCTGATATAGCTTTACACAAAAGCGACTAAAGCGTCCAAGACATATTTAAAAAGTAAACCACAAGCCCCGTCCGACGTTCACCCCCGTCCCACCGTCCGCCGCAAAAAATCTCTCCCATGCGATTGCCCCGCCAGGAAATAAACTATATCTTTCCGCTCGCATTATTTCTGCATGCCGGAGCGTCCAATGAATTTATACAGCTACTGCCTGACTACACTGGCGAGCTTCTTCGCCATCCTTGCACCCTGCAGCTCACAGGACCTGCTGGTGAGAACCAGCACCTACGGTGCGGAGGAAGGCCTTCCGCACCGGGAGGTGAATGCCCTTTTCCAGGACAAGCGCGGTTTCATCTGGGCGGGAACCAAGGCAGGACTCAGCCGCTTCGACGGCTACGAATTCCAGAATCACAACAGCTCAAGCGACGGCTTCCTTCTCAACGACATCTGGCGCATCCTGGAAGACGGGGACGGCAACCTGTGGCTGTTGCCCAGATATGTGAACACGGACTTTGACATCTGGAACCCGCTCACAGGGAAAAGGGCCTCCTTCAGCAGTAGATACGGGAAACTGCCCAAACTTCCCATCATCCATTCAAGCTATTTCCAAGCCAACACAGCCGATGGCTCCATCCTCGTACCGGCAGCCGATGGCTCCGCACTGCTCAGCTTCCATCCCCGCAAAGGCTTTTCCAGCCTGAAACTGGAGGGTGTCCGCTACCTCAAGCTTGTAAAGGCCGGGGCGGTCACCTGGGGCATCGCCGATGGCCGCAGTCTGGTCAGTATTGACAGGAAGGGCAGTTTGCGCCGCTTTGCCATTCCGGATCAAATGCCGCTACTCAGGAATGTAGATTTGGAAAATGTTCACGCCAGGTTTATCCTCTCAGGAAAGGACCATTGCTGGCTGGTGGACACGACAGGGCAAGCCAGGTTGCTCGGCGGCAAATACTACAATCCGGTTCTAATCCCCGGCGCCTCCTCCCCTTCCATTGGCGAAGACCTGATTTTCGACAACTTCCGCATCTACCGGATGGATGGAACCCTGGTGTATGACCTGATCCCGGACAGGATTACCTCCGAACCGATTTTTCCCCGCAGCATATTGTTCGACAGAGCCGGCAATCTCTGGATCAGCACCGACTTCGGCATCACCCGCATCACTATCCTGCGGAATTACTTTGAGAATTATCTGTCCAGGACTGACTTCAGCCAAAACAAAGTCTCCTCCGTACGCGGAATGTCAAAGGTGGGTAACAAGCTCCTGGTAGCCCAAGAGGCAAAAGGACCGTTTTGGGTGGACCTGGACAATGGCAAATCCCGGCGAATCAGCCTGCCGGTAAACAATAAAGGATTTAATGGCGTAGCATTGCTACGGGATGGCGGAATGGCCATTGGAAGTATTAATGGCGTGTCTTTCATTGACAGTCAGGGAGACTTCCTTTTTCATCAAAATATTCCCTCCAGGGTCGTGCTTTCCATTTATGAACACTCACCTGGCGAACTATGGCTGGGCACGGACAAGGGCCTGCTCGAATTCAACCTGAAAAGCCGCAAGTTGTCGGCACCTTCGCCCCCCATCCATTTTGCCGATGAGGAAAATACCTGGATATACCAGATCATGCGCCTGAAAAACGGACGCATCGCCTTGTCCACTTCCCAGGGATTTTACATAGTTGAAAAGTCCTCCGGCGCCGTGCAGCGCTATGCAGAAGGCGAGACCGGCCGTTTTTACCTGCCGCGGAGTGCCATCCTGCACATTTACGAAGATCCTGACGGCAGCATCTGGCTGGGAACTGATGGCGGCGGGCTCATCCACTTGCAAATTGACCAGCAGGCGCTCAGCAGGCCGGATGCCGGCAGCGGCGGTCCTGCGACTCCCCTTCATTACCGTCAATATTGCCGAACCACCGGATTTCCCGACGATGTCATTTATGCAGTCTATCCGGACCAGCGGGGCAACCTGTGGCTGAGCAGCGACAACGGCATCATTTGCTTCAATAAGAAAACAGGCGGGGCACGGTCCTTCCTGGAAGAAGCGGGAATCCCGCACCGGGAATTCAATCGTATCTCCCATTTTCAGGATGAAACCGGGCGGCTGTATTTCGGCGGCTTGAACGGCATTGCCTCTTTCCATCCGGATTCCCTCCTGGCGCTCGATGCACAGGCCAGGGCACCCACGGTGGTCACTTCCATCTTTAAATTCAGCGGTAAAACCGGGCAGTTGGAGGAAATCACGAGCGAATATTTGACAAAGGGAAGCATCACCCTGCAGCCAGGCGACCGCAACCTGACCGTGGATGTCGCCCTGTTGAATTTCCGCAATGTCAAGGCGACCGGCTATGCCTGGAAAATTGACGGCCTGGACGAGGACTGGAGTTTTTCCCGGCTGCGCAGCCAGCGATTTGACCGGCTGTCCTACGGGGATTATCATTTGATGGTCAAGGCCATGGATACCGATGGGAACTGGTCCAAGTCAGTCATAGACATCCCGATCCGGGTGAGGCCTCCTTTTTATAGGACCATTTGGTTCTACGCCTTGTTGGTACTGGTCACCGCAACCGGCATGGGGTATTACGTCCGTTGGCGCACCCGGCGGCTGAAGTCTCAAAATGACTTTTTGCAGCAGGAGGTAGCCCGCCGCACCCGGACGATAGCGGAGCAGGCAGCGGAATTGCGCAGCCTGGAGCAGCTGAAGTCCCGTTTTTTCGCCAACGTCAGCCATGAGCTGCGCACCCCGTTGAGTTTGATGATCGGGCCGGTGGAAACCATGCGGAGGCGCCTTGAGGGGCAGGAGGAGAACCAGCAGCTGTTGGGATTTGTGCATCGCAACGCCAGGCACCTGCTGCGCCTGGTCAATGAAATACTGGACCTGTCGAAGCTGGAGAGCGGCAAGCTGGAGGTGAAGGAGCAAGCGGTGCACTTCTACGCCTTTCTGCGGCCCCTGGTGTCCCAGTACAGTTCCTATAGCGACAGCGAGCGTGTGCGCTGGCACTTCGAATACAGGGCTGGTCGCGACCTGGTCTTGTGGCTCGACATTCCCAAGTTCGAGAAAATTATCCATAATTTCCTATCCAACGCCGTAAAATACACGCCACCGGGCAAGCAGATCATGCTGGAGGTGGAAGAGCAGGAAGCGCACGTGCTCATCTGCGTGAAGGACGAAGGACCCGGCATCCATCCCGAGGATGTACCCCATGTGTTCGACCGGTTTTACCAATCCAGCCGTCCGGAGGCGCTTCCGGCGGGAGGTACGGGCATCGGCCTTTCCATGAGTTATGAGTTGGCGCACCTGTTGGGGGGATCGGTGTGGGTGGAGAGCGTTTACGGACAGGGCAGCGCCTTTTTCTTTCGTTTCCCGAAAAATGTGGCGCCGGTGGAGCAAGCCTTGCCGGAGGATTTCCAGGTTGAGGCATGGGAAATGGTCGCGGAGAAAACCCCAGCGCGGCGGGGAGTTGCTGCAGAGGCGGCGGGCGGGGCAGGGGAGACCATCCTGGTGGTGGAGGACAATGCCGACCTGCGGGCATACATCGCCCTGTTGCTGGGCATGAAATATCGGGTGCGCGAGGCGGTGAATGGCCAGGAGGCCTGGGAGCAGCTACAGGGGGAGGATTTGCCCGACCTGGTCATTTCCGATTTGATGATGCCGGTGATGGACGGGCTGGAGCTGCTGGAGCGGGTGAAGGGGAGTGACCGCTTGTGTAACTTGCCGGTAATCATGTTGACGGCCCGGGCGGATGTGCAGGTGAGGTTGCGGGCTTTGCGCATTGGGGTGGATGATTATTTGTCGAAGCCTTTCGTGGAGGAGGAGCTGCTGGTGCGGGTGGCGCGTTTGCTGGACAATTACCGGCAGCGCCGGGAGTTGCCGGAGTTGCCGGCCGGGGATCTGGAAGTCAGCGGTGGGGATGTCTCGCCGGTTGGTGTGATCGGGGTTCATGACATGAAGTGGTTGGCCGAGGTGGAGGCTATATATATTGAGGGCATGGCGGATGGCGATTTGGTGGCAGCCGTTGTCGCCGCCCGCCTGAATTTGAGTGAGCGGCAGTTTTTCCGCCGCTTGAAGCAGTTGACGGGTTTGACGCCCAATCTCTATCTCCGGGAGATCAGGCTTCAGACGGCGCGGGATTATTTGCAGCAGCAGCGTTTTGCGACGGTGAAGGAGACCTGTGCGGCCGTCGGTTTTACGAAGACGAAGTATTTTTCCGGCTTGTTCCAGGAGCGCTTTGGCGCTCCGCCTTTCCATTATCTTCCTTAGTGTGATGACCGGGCCTTTTGGCAGGTTGGTATTATGACCCGGTTGAATTTTCCTTGCCTTATCCTGTTCCATAATTTGTAAC
>JBEAYO010000303.1:0-4936 GCA_041159285.1 Bacteroidota bacterium
TCGCCCGCCGGCGCGGGGAAGGGGTTTTTAGGGCGCGGGGCTCAGCCCCGCGCCCTTTCCGGAAGGCCAGTGGCATCTGCAAGAGTGGCCACTTACGACTTTTTTATCTGATTGCTATGCTTACCTGGGAAGAATTCGAAAAAACAGAGATGCGCATCGGCACCATCGTGCAGGTCAACGACTTTCCAAAGGCGCGGAACCCTGCCTGGCAGCTGCACATTGACTTCGGCGAAACACTGGGTATCCGGAAGAGCTCCGCCCAAATCACCCGCCTATACGGAAAGGAAGACCTCCTGGGGCGCCAGGTCGTCGCCGTGGTCAACTTCCCGCCCAAGCAAATTGCCGACTTCATGTCGGAATGCCTGGTGCTGGGCAGCCTGGGCCCCGACAAGGAAATCGTGCTGCTGCAACCGGAGCGGCCCGTGCCCAACGGCCTGCGCATCGGCTGAGTGCCCCACTCAATGCCCCTCGCAGCCGATGGGCGCGCCAGGCGGTATTTCCGGCGTCGCAGCGGGGACGTACTTCTCAGGATGCTGGAAGTATTGCCCGATTTCCAACAGCAGGTAATGCAGGTGCGCCCGCTGGTTCTCGTCCTTTTCCTTCTCCGGCGACAGCTTCTTTGCCAGCATTTCCAACTGGTAGCGCGCCAGCGCCGTCACCTGCTGATTGCCCGATTTGTCGGCGGCCAGCGCAATCAGGTGCTTGACGGCCAGCTTCTCCACCATCCGCGCAATCTCGCGCTGATAAGTGCTTTCTCCTGCGTTGCCAGATACTTTTTCCAACAGCTGTCTCATGACGCTGACGGCGGAAACACGCCGGCCCGGGTCGGCTGCCTGCTGCTCGACCAGTCGCGCCAGCCGCTGCGGGTTCAACATGAGCCCGATGGTGTTATCCGCAGCCGCCTCGGCCGCCGCCAGGGGGTCGAAAACGAGCCCCGCGTAACTCTTGAAGGTCTCCCGGTCACGGCTGTAGCCCGCCGGCTGCGGCGGGATCAGCGACCGGACGGATGCCGGGATCTCCAGGAAGCGGCTGTCCAGGGTCTCCAGCAGGGCCTCCAGGGCTGCCGACTGGGCGGAGTCGGGCACGGGCCTTACCTTCCACGAGGCGTCGGCGCTCGTTTCAAATCCCTTGACGGCATAGGTGTATTCGACACCCCCCAACAGCTTTGCCGCCGCCTCGGTCTGGTAGCGGTGTGCCAGGTAGAGCGGCACCAGTATGCGCTCCAACTCGGCAAGCGGTGTTCCGTTGGGAATGTTGCCAAGGCTGAAGTTGTCGAGAGCCGTTTTTCTGATTTTCATCAACCGGCGGAGTTCCGCCGTGGCATCTGAGCCGTTGTCCCACAGGTGCGCCAGCGGATGTGCCCCACCTGTCGGACGCGCGTCCTGGTCCGACAGGTAGCGGAGTCCCAGGCGATGATTTTCCCGCAGGATTTCATCCAGGGCCCGGCGCTCATCCGTGCCGTCCGGGAAATCCTGGTAGCCGTAAATTATCGCGCGCTTGTCCCATTCGCCGATGCCGGTGTCGTAAGCCCTGGAGAAATCTGCCCGGCCCTTTTCATCGAAGGCGACATAGGGATGCGGGTAGTCCATGACGGAGGCACGGTCGTTGTAGCTGGCGGCAAAGTTGTGGGCCAGGCCCAGGGTGTGCCCCACCTCGTGGGCCGACAGCTGACGCAGGCGGGCCAGGGCCAGGTCGAGCAGGCGGGGGTCGGGGCTGTCGCCGGCCTCATAGCCCGGAAACAAGCCCTGCGCGATCAGGAAGTCCTGGCGCACCCGCAGGGAGCCCAGGGTAACCTTCCCCTTGATGATCTCGCCGGTCCGGGGATCCGTGACGGAGCTGCCATAGGACCATCCCCGGGTGGAGCGGTGCACCCACTGGATGACATTGTAGCGCACGTCCATGGGATCGGCATCCGGCGGAAGCATTTTCACCTGGAAGGCATTGCGGTAGCCGGCGGCTTCAAAAGCCTGGTTCCACCAGGAGGCGCCCTCCAGCAAGGCGGAGCGGATGGGCTCCGGCGTGCCGGGGTCCAGGTAATAGACGATGGGCTGTACGGGGTCGCTGACAGCGGCGGTGGGGTCCTTCTTTTCCAGCCGGTGGCGGGGAATCAGGCGCTTGACGATGGGTTGCTCCACGGGCGTGGAGTAATCGTAAAAGCTCGTTTCAAAATACCCGCTGCGGGGGTCGAAGATCCGGGGTCGGAAATTGCCGTCGGGCAGTTGCACGAAGGCGTGGTGCAGGCGGACGGACACGGCCTCCGGCGTCGGCGTCACCGAGCGGATCCAGGCGCCTTCCGGCGTGCCGGCAAAGGTAAGGGTGGCCTCGAATTCCGAGTTGTTGGGAAAATTCTTCGTCCGCGGCAGATAGAGTGCCGACCGGCTTTCATCCAGCCGGTATGTCCCCTGTTTGGTGTTCTTCAGGGTGGTGGCGATGTTGTGGGCATCCTGCAACAGGAAGCGGGTGAGGTCAACGAGCACCCTGCCGTTTTCCTCCTTGTCGATGAGAAAGCCCCAGAGCACGGAGCGGGCAAAGGCTTCCTCGACGGCCTGCCGCTCGCTGGGATTGTCGCTGAGCGCCCGGTAGCCGTAATTGGACTGCACGAGCAGGAGTTTGTTCCCACTGCGCGTGAATTTCACGATCCGCTCCTGTCCCAGCTGGCCGCGGTCGAGTCCGATGTCATTGGAGCCGACGCCTGTGGCCAGCGATTCCAGGTAGAGGAATTCCTGGTTGAGCTTGTCCACCTCGAGCCATATTTTATCTTCTTTTTCATCGTAGTAGAAGTTGAAGAAGCCGGGGAAGGCCTGCATGTTCCTGACTTTGGCGGCGATGGAGCCTGCGGGAACCGGGCTTGCATCTGACTTGGTCGCGGGCTGCGGGACGCTGCAGGCGGTGAGTGCGAGGAGCATTATGGGCAGTATCTTGTACATTTGTCTTTTTTTTGCCGAAAAATAAGCAGAAATATGCGTTTGAAGGAGCTTATGAATACCAAAGTGCAAATTGAAAAGCGGCAGCGATTTTTGACATCCCGCAGAAAAACAGTATTTTCGTACAAAAATAACCAACCATGTTCCGCGATCTAAAATACCTCATCGCATACGTCGCCCCGCTGTCCGCCTGTGCAGCAGTGCTATGGCAGGGAACCTGGTCATTCGCCACCGTCGTCGTGGCCTTCGTCATGATCCCCCTGGCCGAGCAAATCGGCAGCGGAACCACCCGGAACCTCTCACCTGAAGAGGAGACAAAAAAAGAGGCCTCCCCCTTATTCGACCTCCTGCTTTACCTGAACCTACCCCTGTTGTTGGGACTGCTCTGGCTCTACTTCTCGGCCGTGCAGCAGGGAGGGCTGGAAATCCGGGAACTCCTGGGAATGACCCTCAGCACGGGCATCGTAGTGGGCAGCATCGGCATCAACGTGGCCCATGAACTGGGCCACCGCAGCAAGCGATACGAGCAATTCCTGGCCAAAGTGCTGCTCACCACGGCACTCTACACCCACTTCATCATCGAACACAACCGGGGGCACCACCTCTGGGTGGCCACGCCGGAAGACCCTGCCTCTGCCCGGCTGCGGGAAAACCTCTACCGCTTCTGGTGGCGCTCCGTCAGCGGCACCTATCGGAAGGCCTGGCAACTGGAGGCTGGCCGCCTGCGACGCGAAGGCAAGCCGGCGTTTTCCGCCGCCAATGAAATGATCTGGTTTGAAATGGCCAAGGCATTGTACCTGCTCGCGGTTTGGATGCTGTTTGGCACCACGGCCCTGCTGGCAGCCATCATCGTGGCCGTGCTGGGCGTGCTGCTGCTCGAGACCATCAACTACATCGAACACTACGGACTGACGCGGCAGCTCCTGCCCTCTGGCCATTACGAGCGGGTGCTGCCCCGCCACTCCTGGAACTCCAACCATGTGCTGGGCCGCATCTTCCTGTATGAACTGACGCGCCACTCCGACCACCATTACAAGTCTACCCGGAAATACCAGGTGCTGCGTCATTTTGACGAAAGCCCGCAGCTGCCGCACGGGTACCCCGTTTCCATCCTCATGGCCCTGGTGCCGCCACTCTGGTTCGCCGCAATGGATGACAGGGTGCGGGAAATCCAGGCGATACCGCAGACATAGGCGAACTACCATTTATCCAAACCACAATATGCTTTTTGACATTTTAAGAAAAACATCCCTCTTCGCCCTGGCCATCCTGGCACTCTGCGCCACCAGCTGCGACGGAGGCTACCTCTGCAATCAATCCGCCGATGTGAAGGGAGAAGCCTGGACCTACGAGGACACGCTCAAGTTCAGCTTCGACATCGCCGACACTACCGGGCTATATGAAATGAACCTCGAGGTCACCCACACCGATGCCTATGCCTTCCACAACCTCTACGTCCAGTTCCACACCACTTTTCCATCCGGACGGGCGGAGAAAAGGGTAGTCAGCCTCGAACTGGCCAAGCCCTCCGGCATCTCGAATGGCAACTGCAGCGGAAAGGAATGCACCGTTAGCATCCCCCTCCAGGCCAAAGCAATCTTCAAGGAAAAGGGAACCCATACCCTGGCTCTGGAACAATACATGCGACAACCCTCGCTGCCAGGCATCAAGAACATGCGCCTGAAGGTGAAAAAACTCGCCTAGGAGTCTGTGCCGACTCGGGCAACTGCCAGCCCCAGACATGAAAAGAGGCTAATTTTAAAAAAAACCTCGCATCGCTTCGAAAACAGCATTTCATTTGGACGACAAACTGCACAAATGGCGCCTCATACTCGGCAAGGCCTCCGATCCGGAGGGAGAAGCCGCCCCTCTTCAGGGCACCAGCAAGGGCATAGATGACGTGCTGGAGGCACTGTACAACACGGACAGGAAAGGCGGGCTGGGGCCTTCCTCCCCCAACGTGAACCGCTGGCTGGGCGACATCCGCAAGTATTTCCCGACACCATTGGTGC
>JBEAYO010000304.1:0-4906 GCA_041159285.1 Bacteroidota bacterium
GAGCGCGCCGCCGACCGCCCTTTCCGGAAAACAAGCAGCATTTGCAAGGGTGGCTGAACAGTTACAAATCATCAAGCATTATGAACCTGTTTGACGTCTATCCCCTGTTCGACATAGAAATCAAAGAAGGTAACGGTTGCTACGTTTGCGATGCGAGCGGCCAGCGTTACCTGGACTTCTATGGCGGGCACGCTGTCATTTCCATCGGGCATACCCATCCGCATTACCTGGAAAAGCTCACCCGGCAGCTGCAGCAAATCGGATTCTACTCCAACTCGGTGAAGATTCCGGTGCAGGAGGAACTGGCTGAGAAACTGGGCAGGATATCCGGCTATCCCCAGTACCAGCTCTTCCTGGTGAACTCTGGGGCCGAGGCCATAGAAAACGCCCTGAAGCTGGCTTCCTTTCACACCGGCCGGAAAAAGGTGCTCTCCTTCGAACGGGCCTTTCACGGCAGGACCTCGGCCGCGGTGCATATCACCGACGACAGCGTCATTGCCGCCCCCATCAACCAGGGCTTTGAGCGGGAATTCCTTCCCTGGAACGACCTCGAGGCAGCAGAAATGCGCTTGTCCGCCGGGGATGTCTGCGCCCTGATCGTAGAGGGCATCCAGGGCATCGGGGGCATACACGTCCCGGATGGTGAATTCCTGCGGCAGTTGTCAGCGCTGTGCCAGGAGCATGGCGTGGTGCTCATCCTGGACGAAATACAATCGGGATATGGCCGCACCGGCCGGTTTTTCGCCCATCAGCATGCCGGCATAGAACCCGACCTCATCACAGTGGCCAAGGGCATGGGCAATGGCTTTCCGATTGGCGGGGTACTCATCCATCCGAAGTTCAAGGCAAAGCACGGACTGCTGGGCACCACCTTCGGAGGCAACCACCTGGCCTGTGCGGCCGGCGTGGCTGTGCTGGATGTCATCGAGGCAGAGGGCCTGATGAAAAACAGCCGCCAGATGGGCGAGCTGCTTCGCAATTCTCTGGCTGAGCTCGACGGCATCCGGGAGGTGCGCGGCCTGGGGCTGATGCTCGGTGTGGAATTTTCATTTCCTGCTGCCGGATTGCGACAGCAACTACTCCGGGAGCACCATATCTTCACGGGGTCTTCTTCAAACAAAAACACAATCAGGCTGCTGCCGCCGCTGACCGTGACAGAAGCGGAAATCAAGGAGCTCACAGGGGCGTTTGCTGCCTGCCTGGAGAAGTTTTCCATGCCGGCATCCGCCGAAACCAGATAATCTAATGCGTCATTTCACAAGTGTCAACGACGTGCCGGACGTGGATGCGCTCATCAGAAGAGCCCTTGAGCTGCGCCTGCAGAGCAGGACGAGCCCTTCACAACCACCACCGGCGAAGGGCAAGACCCTCGTCATGTTGTTTTTCAATCCAAGCCTGCGAACCAGGCTGAGCACCGAGAAGGCAGCCCAGAACCTGGGCATGAATGTCATCAGCATTGATGCCGCCGCTGGCTGGAAAATCGAGTTTGAGGACCACGTAGTGATGAACCTCGACAGGGCGGAACATGTCAGGGAGGCAGCCGGTGTGATCGGGCAATATGCAGACATCATCGGCATCCGAACCTTCCCGACTTTGTCGGACGTGAAGCGCGACTACGAGGAGTTTGTCCTCCGCCAGTTCCAGCGCTATGCAGGCGTCCCCGTCATCAGCCTGGAATCAGCCACCCTGCACCCGCTGCAATCCCTGGCAGATGCCATGACGATTGCGCAGCATCGCGGGAACGGAAAGCCGAAGGTAGTGCTGACCTGGGCGCCGCATGTCCGCGCCCTGCCTCAGGCGGTGCCCAACTCCTTCCTGGAGTGGATGCGCACCCAGGATGTGGAGCTGGTGCTGACCCATCCGAAAGGCGCCGATTTGGCAGCCCGTTTCACGGAGGGCGTCCAGGTGGAATACGACCAGCTGAAGGCACTGGAGAGTGCAGACTTTGTCTATGCCAAGAACTGGTCGTCTTACAGCGATTACGGTCGCATTGTATCGCCGGCTGAGGACTGGATGGTCACGGAGCAGAAGATGTCACTTACCAACAACGGCAGGTTCATGCACTGTCTGCCGGTCAGGCGGAATGTGGTGGTGGCCGACGAGATTCTGGACGGCAGCCGCAGCCTGGTCATGGAGCAGGTGAGGAATCGCGAGTATGCGGCGCAGGCTGTTCTTGAAATGATGCTATGAAAATGAAGCAAAAAGTCACCATTTGGAAAATCGGAGGCAAGTTGCTGGACGACGCCCGGCAATTGCAGAAGGTGCTGCGGGACTTCAGCGAATTGAAGGGTGCCCGGATCCTGGTTCACGGCGGCGGGAAGAAGGGCAGCGAGCTGAGCCGTCAGCTGGGAATCGAGCCGGTGATGGTGGAGGGCCGGCGGGTGACGGATGCCGCCACCCTGGAGGTCGTCACCATGGTCTATGCCGGTCTGCTGAATAAAAACATCGTAGCGGGGTTGCAATCGCTGGGCGACAATGCCCTGGGTCTCAGCGGAGCGGATGGCAATGTCATCCTGGCCCGCAAGCGACCGGTTGGGGCGCTGGACTACGGTTATGTGGGAGATGTGGAGCGCGTGGACGCCGACCTGCTGCTCAGGTTGCTTCAGCAGCAAGTCATCCCCGTGCTCTGTTCCATCACGCACGACGGGCAGGGCCAGTTGCTCAACACGAATGCCGACACCATCGCCACCGCCGTTGCCAGTGCGCTTGCCCGGGAATGCGAGGTCGAACTCGTCTATTGTTTTGAAAAAAACGGCGTGTTGTCCAACCCGGAGGATGCGCTTTCCGTCATACCGCATCTCGACCTGGAAGCTTACCTGGCTTTAAAACAGCAGGGGGCCGTCAGCGAGGGAATGATACCCAAGCTGGAGAATGCCTTTGCAGCCCTCACGGCTGGGGTTGCAGGGGTGCGGATTGGGGAGACGGTCTTGGACGGTGGACGATAGACGGTGGATGGCAGACGGCAGACGGCGTCCACCGTCTACCGTCTGCCGCTTAAACGCTGTATGATGCAAAAAACAGACAAACGGGAAATCATTGAGCTGCTGAGGCAGTTGATTGCCACCCCTTCGTTTTCAAGGGATGAGTCAGCAACAGCGGGCATCCTGTCGGATTTCCTGAAAGCGCATGGCGTTTCAGTCGAGCGGCAGGGAAACAACATCTGGGCAAAGTCCAGGAAATGGGATCCGGACAAGCCGGTGCTGCTGTTGAACTCACACCATGACACCGTGCGGCCTGCCGCCGGCTGGACCAGGGATCCCTTCTCCCCCGATGTCGAGGATGGGCGCTTGTACGGATTGGGATCCAATGATGCCGGAGCTTGCCTGGTGGCGCTGCTGGCCGTTTTTTTAGATTGTTGTGAAGACAATAGCCTGGCCTGGAACCTGGTTTTCCTGGCCTCGGCCGAGGAGGAGATCTCCGGCCCGGGCGGCGTGTCCAGCGCACTGCCATTGCTGGGTCCGATAGACGCGGGTATCGTGGGAGAGCCTACCCGGCTACAGATGGCCGTGGCAGAGAAAGGCCTGCTGGTCCTGAATGGCGTGGCGCAGGGCGTCTCCGGACATGCAGCCCGGGAGGAAGGGGTGAATGCCATTTACCTGGCCATGCAGGACATACAGCGGCTGACCGCCTTTCAATTTGAAAAAAAATCCGAGCTCCTGGGGCCAGTCAAGGTGTCAGTGACCCAAATCAAGGCCGGAACGCAGCACAACGTGGTGCCTGACCGCTGCGAATTCGTGGTGGATGTGCGCACCAACGAATGCTACAGCAACCAGGAGGTCTATGAATTATTGCAACGGGAAGTGAGGGCCACCCTCACGCCGCGCTCCTTCCGCCTGAATTCATCGCACATTGCCCCGGACCACCCCCTGGTGGTGAGAGGCAGGGCCCTGGGGCTGGGCGCCTTTGGCTCCCCCACCCTGTCCGATCAGGCCCTGATGCCATTTCCCACGCTGAAAATCGGCCCGGGCGACAGCGCCCGCTCCCACACGGCGGATGAGTTTATTTACATTCGGGAAATCGAGGAGGCCATTTCCCTTTACAAACAATTAATCTCGAGCACATGAAACTATGGTCCAGGGAACAATCGGTGGATGCGCTGGTGGAACAGTTCACCGTCGGGCAGGATCCCATGCTGGATTTGCAACTGGCGCGCTTCGACCTGCAGGGGACGATGGCGCACATCAAAATGCTCAGCCGCATCGGCCTGCTCAGCGAGGCAGAGTTGTCGCAGCTGGAGGAGGCACTGAAAGGAATATGCCAGCAGGTGGAAGACGGGCGGTTCACCATCGAGCCAGGGGTGGAGGACGTTCATTCCCAGGTAGAAATCATGCTGACCCGACAATTGGGAGAAGTGGGCAAGAAAATCCACAGCGGACGTTCGCGGAACGACCAGGTGCTGGTGGATCTCCGGCTTTTTTTCAGGGCTGAGATCCGGGAGCTGGCCTTGCTCGCCGGCGAATTGTTCGAGGTGCTGATGCAGCGCAGCGAGGAAAGCCGGGACCTGCTCATGCCAGGCTACACCCATACCCAGGTCGCCATGGTCTCCTCCTACGGGCTCTGGTTCAGTGCCTGGGCGGAGACCCTGGCGGACGACCTGCAGCTGCTGCAGTCGGTTTACGCCATCATCAACAAGAATCCGTTGGGATCGGCAGCGGGCTACGGCAGCTCCTTCCCCCTGGACCGCCAGATGACCACCGAGCTGCTGGGCTTTTCCGATTTGAATTACAATGCCATTCACGCCCAGCTGGGCAGGGGCAAAACCGAGCAGTACCTCGCTTTTGCCGTGGCTGGCATTTCCGCCACCCTGGGAAGGCTGGCAGCCGACGTCTGCCTGTTCACCAGCCAGAATTTCAATTTCCTGCGCCTGCCGGATGCCTTCACCACGGGTTCCAGCATCATGCCGCAC
>JBEAYO010000305.1:0-4894 GCA_041159285.1 Bacteroidota bacterium
TCGCGAATCCGGTTCATTACTGTGCCGGCCGTAAAGTTTAATACAAAGATTAAAATCTAATCAACATGGCGAATGTAGTCACAACCGTTTCAGAGGAATCAAAGCTTATCGAGGAACTCGGGTATGATGATCACTTTCATGAACACGAGCATGGTGACAAGTACAAGTCGAACTTTTTCACCAAATATATCTTCAGCCTCGATCATAAGATCATCGCACGGCAGTTTCTCATCACTGGCATGATATGGGCACTGATCGGCTCTGCCATGTCTGTCATCTTCCGCCTCCAGCTCGGCTTCCCGGAAGAAAGCCTTGCATGGCTGCGTCCACTTCTCGGCAAATGGATTGAAGTAAACCCGGATACCGGCGTAGGTACGCTTTCACCGGAATTCTACTATGCCCTTGTCACCATGCACGGAACCATCATCGTGTTCTTCGTGTTGACTGCCGGCTTGAGCGGTACTTTCAGCAATCTGCTCATTCCCCTGCAGCTGGGAGCCCGCGACATGGCCTCTCCGCTGCTTAACATGTTGTCTTACTGGTTCTTCTTCCTCTCCAGTGTGATCATGTTCTACTCCCTGTTCATCAGCACGGGACCGTTCTCCGGCGGCTGGGTAGCCTATCCACCGCTGAGTGCATTGCCACAAGCCTCCGAAGGTTCTGGCGCCGGTCTGACGCTTTGGGTCACCAGCCTGGTGTTCTTTGTAGTTTCTGTTGCCTTGGGCGGCATCAACTACATCACCACGGTGCTGAACATGCGCACCCGTGGCATGAGCATGTGGCGCATGCCGCTGACCATCTGGGCCTTCTTCATCACGGCCATCATAGCGCTGCTCTCCTTCCCGGTTCTGGTATCGGGATTCCTGCTGCTGCTCTTTGACCGTGGCCTTCACACTAGCTTCTACCTCAGCGAGATATTCATCGGCGGTCAGGCACTTGACCACGTTGGCGGAAGCCCTGTTCTGTACCAGCACTTATTTTGGTTCCTGGGCCACCCCGAGGTTTACATCATCATCCTCCCGGCCATGGGTCTGGTATCCGAGGTGCTTTCCGTGCACTGCCGCAAGCCCATCTTCGGCTACAAGGCCATGGTGTTCTCCATCCTGGCAATCGCTTTCTTGTCCTTCATCGTGTGGGCACACCACATGTTCATGTCGGGCGTTAATCCGTTTATTTCCAACTTCTTTGTCATCTTCACCCTGATCATTGCCGTTCCCTCGGCCGTGAAGGTGTTCAATTGGATTTCAACGATGTACAAGGCCAACATCCGACACAACGCAGCATCCATGTTTGCAATCGGCTTTGTATCCATGTTCATTTCGGGTGGCTTGACCGGTATCTTCCTTGGCAACTCTGCCATTGACATCCAGATGCACGACACCTACTTCGTGGTGGCTCACTTCCACATCGTGATGGGCGTGGCGGCCTTCTTCGGCATGTTTGCCGGTGTTTACCACTGGTTTCCCAAGATGTTCGGCCGCTTCATGAACGACACGCTCGGAAAGATGCACTTCTGGGGCACGCTGATTGGTGCTTATGCCATCTTCTGGCCAATGCACTACCTCGGCATGGCAGGTGTTCCTCGCCGCTACTACCGCTTTGACAACTTCGACACCTTCTCCCATTTCTCGGAGATGAACCAGTTCATCACCATTGCAGCCATCGTGACCTTTGGCTTCCAGGTGATTTTCGTGATCAACTTCTTCTACAGCGTGTTCAAGGGCAGGAAAGTCACCAGCCAGAACCCCTGGGGTGCTTCCACCATTGAATGGACCACGCCAATCAACCCGGGGCACGGCAACTGGCCCGGCAAGATTCCGGCCGTTCAGCGCTGGCCGTATGACTACGGCAAGGATGGCCGCGAGTTCATCCCTCAGATTGAACCGATTGGAAAGGATGAGTCACCCTCTGCCCATTAAGGCAGTTTGCACTCATCTCAGATAAATAAAAATAAACATTCAGTGCTTCCAACATCGAAAGCAAGCAGTGCCGGAACAACCAGTCTGCTTTCACAAAAAGTGAAAGACTTCGGCGAGTTGGTTAAGTTCAGGCTTACCTTGACCGTTGTTTTCTCGGCAGTGATGGCTTTTGTCATCGCAGCGGAAGGCAGCATAGATTTGCCGGCGTTGATCGTGTTGTCCCTGGGAGGTTTCAGCGTTGCCGGCGCAGCGAATGCGCTTAACCAGGTGCTCGAAAGAGAGTACGACAAATTGATGAAGCGGACAGCCGGCCGCCCGGTTGCAACTGGCAGGATGAGTGTGTCGGAGGCAGTCCTGACGGCAGGACTGCTCAGCATAGCCGGGCTGATGCTGTTGGCAACGTTCAATCCATGGGCGCCTTTCTTCGGCGTCATGGCTTTGTTGAGCTATGCCTTCCTGTATACTCCCATGAAGCGCATTTCACCCTCGGCCATAGCCATTGGTGCTTTTCCCGGGGCACTTCCTGTCTTAATAGGCTGCGTAGCTGCTCAGGGTGAATTGACCTCACTGGCACTGGCTCTCTTTGCACTCCAGTTCTTCTGGCAGTTTCCCCACTTTGGGGCCATCAGCTGGCTGGGATTTGAAGACTATCAAAAAGCCGGTTTCCGGTTTGTGGTGGCTGTCAAAGGAGAGCGGGATGTTGCCATTGGCCTGCAGGCCTTCATCTATGCGCTCTTGTTGGTTCCTGTCGGGGCAGTGCCTTGGCTCAACGGCGCGACGGGTTCGGTGTCGGCGGCTGTGATTGCCCTCTTGTCGTTGGTTTATGCCTGGTTTGGTTGGAACTTGTACAAGAGAAACGACCGCCGGTCGGCAATTCAATTGATGTTCTTTTCTTTTTTCTACTTGCCGCTGGCTTTATTGGCGCTGTGGCTGGATAAAATATGAATATGGACTTAAGTGTAAATCAAAATACCAGCAGAAATAAAATCCATCCCTACAAGTTCGCCTTGTGGGTAGGTTGCGCTTCGCTGGTGATGATGTTTGCAGCGCTATCTTCGGCCTATCTGGTTAGAATGGCCGCGGGCAACTGGCTCGAATTCAGTCTGCCAGACGTATTTAAGCTGAGTACTGCCGTCATCGTACTGAGCAGCCTTACCTTGCATGGCTCCTATGTTTTCTTCAAAAAAGAGAACAAGGTGTTGTACCAGGTCCTGCTCTTTGTCACCATGGTGCTTGGAATATTGTTCTTTGTGTTCCAGTATCAGGGCTGGCAGGCATTGAAGGACAGCGGCGTGCCTTTCACGCTGAATCCTTCCGGAGATTTCGTTTACGTCATCTCCTGGCTGCATGCAGCGCACGTCCTGGGCGGCATGGCCATTCTGGCCATAGCTCTGCTGCATGCCTTTGCACTGCGCTTCCGGGTGACGCCCCGCCGTCTGCTCCGCTTTGAATTGACAATGACCTATTGGCACTTCGTTGATGTGCTGTGGGTTTATCTCTTTATTTTCTTAACAATGTATCGTTGAACGGCTGATAGAGAATCGCTTTTGAAAAGAATCAAATGAGGTTCATTCACCAACTAAATATTTGCTTCAAACAATGGCTTCAGAAACAGCAATAATGGAAAATGCGCACGATCAGGACGAGCAGTTGTGGTCGGGTGGAAAAGAACCTTTCAAGGCAAGTTATGGCAAGCTGATGATGTGGTACTTCCTCGTCTCGGATGCCTTCACCTTCGCAGGCTTCCTGATTGCCTACGGCGCACTGCGCTTCAGCAGTCCGACCTGGCCGATTCCGGATTTTGTTTTTTCCAAAATCCCTTTCTACCACGGCGAAAAGGAGTGGCCGCTTATTTTCGTTACCTTTATGACCTTCGTGCTCATCGCCAGTTCGGTGACCATGGTGCGCGCGGTGCAGGAAGGACATCGCGACAACAAAAAAGGGGTGGTGTTCTGGATGTTCCTCACCATCCTGGGAGGTGCGGTCTTCCTCGGCTGCCAGGCTTGGGAATGGACCACCCTGATCAAGGAAGAGGGCGTCACCGTGACTACCAATCCTTTTTCCATGAAAGTGGAAGGAGGCGTGTATCTGTCCGGTCAGGACTTGGAAAAGATGGGCTACTCCAAGGTGGTCTCCGATGTTCACGGGGCCCAGGCAACCTATTATCTGAAGCCAGGTGAGGCAGACCTTCCTGAAAACCGGTATTTCGAAAAAATCACGCATGCGGGAACCTCCAAGGTAGGCGAAAGCTTCAGTGCAGGTTCTCCCTATCTCATCACATACAGCCACAACACGCACCTGTACGAGACAGCGGCCTACAAGACTGAGGGCGGCGAGGTTGCCAAGGAAGAATTCGGTCCCAAGGCATTTGGTGCCCTGTTCTTCTTCATCACAGGCTTCCACGGCTTCCACGTATTCTCCGGCGTGGCCTTCCTGACCATCGTGATGATCAACGCAGCCAGCGGGATTTACGCAAGGCGCAAAAACCACTACGAGATGGTAGAGAAAATCGGTCTCTACTGGCACTTTGTGGACCTCGTGTGGGTATTCGTGTTCCTCGTATTCTATCTGCTTTGATGCTGATCAGAAAGGGTGCTGTTATCAAATTAATTAAAAAGTAAAATCAATAAGATATGGACGCGCATTTGAGTTATGAAGACCAGAAAAAACTGGTTGTAAAAGGACTAAAGATTCTGGGCTTCGTCACCATCATAGAAGTGTTGATTGCCCTGCTTGCCAAGGGGCATCTGATTCCGGGCATTCTCTTCACAGGCGTCTTGCACTATGTGTATATGTTTTCCATGGTGGCGTTCAGCTTGTACAAGGCCTATTTCATCGTGTACAACTTCATGCACATGGCTCACGAGGTGCAGGGACTTCGCTGGAGTGTGCTCCTCCCTACCCTGCTGCTGGTATGGGCAATTATTGCTTTCTTCCAGGAGGGAAGTTCCTGGGGCAAGCGCCGTGACCAGATC
>JBEAYO010000306.1:0-4883 GCA_041159285.1 Bacteroidota bacterium
AAGACCCTTGGCCGCTGAAGCCGTCAATAAACATTTTGAATGAATGCCCATTTTTTTGATTTTGCTTCGCAAAATCAAAAAAATGGGCATTCATTCATTATTTTCTTTCGCCGCCGCAGGCGGCAAAAGCCTTTTGAGACAGCCTCTTAGATCGGGAAGGCGCATCGCAAGCGCTTCTTTTGAAACAGTCTCTTTTACGGCGCTCGGCATGCCTGTGGCCCGCCGAGCGCCTTTTCCGACGGCTGGGCAGTGCCTGCGGCCGTGTAGACCGGGCGCAGTCGAAGCCAGCCTGTCGAAGCCCGGCGGAACGAATTTCCAGATCTTTTGAGAACGAGTCGGGTTCTCGCTCACCCGGGCTCCCCCTGCGAAGGGCTTGCCCGGAGGCATTCACACAGCATTCAAAAACCAGCTTACCTCCTCGGAACATGGTTAACTACTACATCAGAGAGAATGGCCAGCTCAAGGAATTGTCCGAGCCGGAGGTGTCGTGTTGGGTCAATATCACCCCTCCCTTTACCCCGGAAGAGCTGGAAGAAGTCGCTCAAAACTTCGACATTCCCCTCGATTTCCTGACCGACCCCCTTGACATTGACGAGCGGCCGCGCTACGAACGGGATGACGAGCGGCGCCTCATCATCCTCAGCACGCCGATCCTCAATCCTTTCGAGGAGGACATCGATGCCATTTTCATCACCATCCCGCTGGGCATCATCGTCACCATCGAGCACGTCATCACCATCACCTCCCATGAGAATCCGGTCATCAACCTGTTTCTGGATAAAAAGGTGAAGAACTTCGACCCCTGCAACGACAAGCAGTTCGTGCTGCAGATCATGGAGCAGACGGTCTATCGCTTCCTGAACTGCCTGAAGCAGCTCAACCAGAAGCGCAACCTCATAGAAAAGGAGTTGTACTACAGCAGCCGCAACCAGGAGCTCAAGAACCTGCTGAGCATCGAGAAGAGCCTGGTTTACTTCGTCTCATCCCTGAGCGACAATGAGTTGCTGAAGATGAAGATCAAGCGCACGGATTTCCTTCACCTGGGTGATGATGAGGAGATGGCCGACCTCTTCGAAGATATCATCATTGACAACAGCCAGGCGCAGCAAATGGCCAACATGTACACGAACATCCTGAACGGCACCATGGATGCCTACGGGTCCATCATTTCGAACAACCTGAACCTGACCATCAAGCGGCTGACCACCATCACTATCATATTAATGGTGCCCACCCTCGTCGCCTCCTTCATCGGCATGAACGTCGACCTGCCCTTCGATCCGGATTCGGCCTACTCTTTCTATACCATCCTGATCATCTCTTTTGCCAGCAGCATGGGCCTTGGCTGGTATTTTCAGCGGAAAAACCTGTTTTGACCGAGCTGCCGGCACAGTGCAATTACACCCTGATAACTAACCTTTTTTACTTATCCACATACCGTAAGATGTTGAAAAAACTAAAGCTATTGAAATTCAACAATATGCATACGTTTTGCACAATTTGTGGAAAACTAAACGGAGGATTAATTTAACAAGGCACTAATTTCGTGTTGTAATTGATAAAAACACTTAAAAACACTAAAAACAACACTGGAGAAACAACATTGAACTAAAGAACTACCCAAAACGGAGCCTCAAGTTGCACACAGCACCCTGTCTGTACTCTGCAGCCGGCTCCCCGGTTTCACAATCATATTTTTCGCCAACTGTTTACTGATACTAACAATCGTGAGTATTGCGCATTTCACCCGTCGAGGCTGTTTCAAAATGGCTTTGCCACAAAGGCAATAGCAGCAGCCCGCTGAAGCAAATGCTGGGACTCAGCCTGAAGGTTGCTGCCCTTTTCTGCAGGCGCTCAGCGAAGAAAGGTTTGTAACAGCCTCGATTTTTTACTCGCGGGCAGTTGGCTTCGAAACCACCGCATTAACGACGGCCGCTGAATGCCCGTCTTTTGAGCAACTCCAGGCTTATGCTAATTTGCGTTTTTAAAAATGTTTTATAAAGCCTTGCTTTTAAAAAACAAAAAGTTTATATTTGCAACACGCCGATAGTAATCAATAATAGAAAAAGACATCACATGGAAACTTTGCAAGTTAAGAAAAAATCCCGCAGCATTGCCAAAGATCAACCGGACAGGAAAGTCTACTCCTTCAAGGAGGCCCTCAAGGCAGCAACTGACTATTTCAACGGGGACGAACTGGCCGCCAACGTTTGGATCAATAAATATGCCCTCAAGGATTCCCAGGGCAACATCTATGAAAAGGATCCGGACGAGATGCACCGTCGCATAGCCGCCGAGCTGCACCGCATCGAACTCCTCTATCCCAATCCGATCGGCGAAGACGAACTCTACGAGTTGTTGGCGGCCTTCAAGTACGTCATCCCTCAGGGAAGCCCGATGTCCGGCATCGGCAACAACTTCCAGGTTTCCTCCCTTTCCAACTGCTTCGTCATCGGGAACCACGCTGATTCATACGGCGGCATCATCCGCTCGGATGAAGAGCAAGTCCAGCTGATGAAGAGAAGGGGTGGGGTAGGGCACGACCTCTCCCATATTCGCCCTAAAAGCAGCCCGGTGCTCAACAGCGCCCTTTCCTCCACAGGCCTGGTGCCCTTCATGGAGCGCTACTCCAACAGCACCCGCGAGGTGGCCCAGGATGGCCGCCGCGGCGCCCTGATGCTGACTGTCTCCATCAAACACCCAGACGCGGAGGACTTCATAGATGCCAAAATGGAAGCCGGTAAAGTCACAGGCGCCAATGTCTCCGTCCGCATGGATGACGAATTCATGCGCGCAGCCCTCAGCGATGGCGAATACGTGCAGCAGTTCCCCATAGATTCCGCCAACCCGCGCTACAAGAAGACAATCAAGGCGGCTGAACTGTGGAACAAAATCATCTACAACGCCTGGAAGTCGGCAGAACCCGGCATACTGTTCTGGGATACCATCATCAGGGAGTCCGTGCCGGATTGCTATGCAGACCTCGGCTATCGCACCATCTCCACCAACCCCTGCGGTGAAATTCCGCTTTGTCCCTACGACAGCTGCCGCCTGCTGGCCATCAACCTCTACAGCTATGTGGAGAACCCCTTCACACCGGAGGCGTCCTTCAACTTCGGCAAATTCGCACGCCACGTCCAGATTGCCCAGCGCATGATGGATGACATCATTGACCTGGAGATTGAAAAAATCGACCAGATCATCGAGAAAATAGAAAATGACCCGGAGGCCGAGGACATCAAGGCAACCGAACTCCGCCTCTGGCAGAAAATCCGCCGCACCTGCATCGACGGACGCCGCACCGGGGTGGGCATCACGGCTGAAGGCGACATGCTCGCAGCCCTGGGCCTGCAATACGGCAGCGACAAGGCGATCAACTTCTCCGTAGAAGTGCACAAGACCCTTGCCATCAATGCCTACCGCTCTTCCGTCACCATGGCGAAGGAACGCGGTGCTTTCAAAATCTACCATGCCGCCAGGGAGGTGAACAACCCCTTCATCAACAGGCTCAGAGAGGCAGATCCTGCACTTTATGAGGACATGGTGAAGTACGGCCGCCGCAACATCGCCCTGCTGACCATCGCTCCTACCGGTACCACAAGCCTGATGTCCCAAACCACCTCCGGCATTGAACCGGCGTTCCTCATTACCTACAAGCGTCGCCGCAAGGTGAACCCCAACGACAAGGAGGTAAAGGTTTCCTTCATCGACGAGGTGGGCGACCACTGGGAGGAGTACAACGTGTTCCACCATAAGTTCCTCGACTGGCTCAGTGCCAATGGCCATGACATCAACAAGGTGAGGAGCATGCCCTCTGACGAATTGAACGCCCTGGTTACCAGCTCCCCTTACCACCTGGCCACTGCCAATGATGTGGACTGGGTGCAGAAGGTCAAAATGCAGGGTGCCATTCAAAAATGGGTTGACCACAGCATCAGCGTCACCGTGAATGTTCCCAACGAAACCTCCGTTGAACTGGTGAAGGAGATTTACAAGACCGCCTGGGAAACAGGTTGCAAAGGCTGTACTATCTACCGCGATGGCTCACGCTCCGGTGTATTGGTGTCCAATGACGATAAGGAAAAGAAGAAGGAAGACAAGCAGACGCAGGCCACCTCGGCTTCCAATGCCTTTACCACCACTTATGCGCCGAAAAGGCCTAAGAAGCTCGAGGCTGAAATCATACGTTTTCAAAATAACCATGAAAAGTGGATGGCATTCGTCGGCTTGCTCGACGGACGACCCTACGAGATTTTCACCGGCCGTGCCGAAGACATCTTCAATCTGCCTCCCTATGCCAACAAGGGTTGGATCATCAAGGAAAAGGACGAAGAGGGCAACAACCGCTACGATTTCCAGTTCCTCGACAAGGAGGGCTACAAGATCACCATGGAGGGCCTCTCCCGCTCTTTCGACCAGGAGTATTGGAACTACGCCAAACTAATTTCCGGTACCCTGCGCCACGGCATGCCGATTGAGTACGTCATCACCCTGGTCTCCAGTCTGAACGTTGACCAGGAGCATATCAATTCCTGGAAGAACGGGGTGTTGCGCGCCTTGAAGAAGTTCGTTCCGGACGGCACCTCTGCCGTGAAGGAGAACTGCCCGGCCTGTGGCGATCCTGATGGGCTCATCTACAAGGAGGGCTGCCTGATCTGTAAGAGCTGCGGGCACTCCGAGTGCGGCTGATGCAAGCCTCTGCGCGGCACATGCAAGTTCTTGCATGAATCGGGCCACCTGACGGATGCCGTTGTCGGCTGAAAAGTCAAAAGCCCCGGCGCTGTTGGAATCTTTTTCGGTGGTGCCGGTTGTCTGGGAAAAGGGCAACTGGCACCACCGGAAAAGGTCTCAAAAGTGTTCCGGGGCTTTTTTATTTGTGTAAC
>JBEAYO010000307.1:0-4883 GCA_041159285.1 Bacteroidota bacterium
TCGTTCCACTGATGCGGCCTGTCTCCGCCATTCTCGCGAACCCGGACGATGGGCGCAGGACTTTTGAAACCATTCCGGCAGGGGGAACGTTAAATACAACAATTCCTGCAAATAGTGCAACCTTTTGAGCGAAAAAATTATTACTTTTGCACTCTTTTTGAAGTTGCATCAAAAAAAATAAAATTATTTAAGATAAATGAGGACAAAGCTGTCTCAATTCAACTACGATTTGGAAAAATCGCTGGTTGCACAATATCCCGTTCCAAACCGCCATGATGCCAGAATGATGGTGGTACACAGAAATACCGGCAAAATAGAACACAGAGTCTTCAAAGATATCATCGAATATTTCGACGACCAGGATGTTTTCATTTTCAACAACACCAAGGTCTTTCCGGCAAGGCTCTACGGAAAAAAGGAAAAGACAGGCGCCAAGATAGAGGTCTTCCTGCTTCGCGAACTCAATGCAGAACAGCGCCTCTGGGATGTATTGGTGGATCCAGCCCGCAAAATCAGGGTGGGCAACAAACTTTACTTCATGGATGATTTCGGCAACGAAATCCTCGTCGCCGAAGTGGTGGACAACACCACCTCCCGCGGCAGAACCATCCGCTTCCTCTTCGACGGCCCCGAGTCCAAATTCCGCGAAGACCTCTACAACCTCGGCAACACGCCGCTGCCCCGCTATATCACACGCCCGCCGGAGGAGCTGGACAAGGAGCGCTATCAGACCGTCTTCGCCAAGGAGACAGGCGCCGTGGCCGTGCCGACTGGCGGCCTCCACTTCAGCGAGGAATTGCTTAAGCGCCTGGAAATCAAAGGCATCAACTTCGCAGACATCACCCTGCACATCGGACTGGGCACCTTCCGCACCATCGACGTCGAGGACCTCTCCAAGCATAAAATGGACGCCGAGTACTTCCGAGTGCCAGCACAATCCGCCGAAATCGTGAACAAGGCCAAGGCGGCAAACCGCCGGATCTGCGCGGTGAGCACTACCTCCATGCGGGCCATCGAAACGGCCGTCTCCGCCGGCAGCCTCCTGAAGCCTGCCGAGGGCTGGACCAACATCTTCATCTACCCGCCCTATGATTTCAGCATTGCCAATGCCATGGTGACGAATTTCCATCTTCCCAAGTCCAGCTTGCTGATCATGGTATGCGCCTTTGGCGGACAGGACTTGATCATGGAGGCATACGAGGAGGCTATCAAGGAAAAATATCGCTTCTTCAGCTATGGCGACGCCATGCTGATTATCTGAGCCGGTGCGAACAAGCTTTTTTGTTCCGCTTGAGTGAATTGAATTTCGCCACAGCGGACGCCTGAGGATTCGAGGGGCGCGGGACTGGTTCCCGCGCCCCTCGGTGTTTAGGGAAATGGATATCTCAAAAAGAAGGTTCTACCCTTTCGGTCTGGGGTGTTAAACAGGGCATTTTAATGCTTCCAAAAATCCGGTTTACTTTCAAAGGATTGAATCTTTTAATAAAAAGTAATCTCCTCAACATCAAAGTAATGAGACCGGCGCTGCTCGCCCCCTGGAAAGGAGTTGTGTAAAAAGTCCCCGGGGCGCAGTGCCTCTCTTAGAAAAGGGCCACGGGCCCGCCGAGCGCCCTTTCCGGAAGCTGTGCGGCACCGGAGGAACCAGCCGCAAGGGCTTTTTACACAACCCCGAAAAAACTCTTCCCCCGCGGCCGGCGGGCTTCGCCCGCCGGCCGCGGGGGAAGAGTTTTTTCGGCGAGGTGCAGCTCATTGGCAACTTTTATCACAGCCAAAACAGTGAAAATCAAGGATTTTTTATTCCTGATTTTGCAGGATTGAGGGGCGGAAGATGAGTTTTATAGATAGTCGGAATTAAAACTAATAAAAATGCAACTGCTTAGCACCCCTTGCAGATACTGTTTGCCTCTCGGAAAGAGGCTGTCTCAAAAGACCCTTGGCGACTGACGCCGCCAAGAAACATTTTGAATGAATGCCCGTTTTTTTTGATTTTACTTCGCAAAATCAAAAAAAAACGGGCATTCATTCATTATTTTATTTCTCCGCCGGAGGCGGCGAAAGTCTTTTGAGACAGCCTCCTTTCGGGAAGGCAAGCTGAATCGAATGAAATTTTAATTGATGTTGTCTGTAAAAGAATCTGGAATGGCATCTTCCCTTCACACCACCTCCAGCACCAGCCCTTTCAAATAGGAACTCTCAGGATGGAACAAGTTGACCGGATGGTCGGGTGCCTGCGACAACTGGAAGGCCACCCGCACCTTTCTGCCCGCCTCGATGGCCGCAGCCACCACCGTGTCGTAAAACAACTGCCGGTCTACCACCTGGGAACAGGAGAAGGTAAACAACAGGCCGCCAGGCTTCACCTTCAGCAGCGCCGCCGCGTTCAGTCGCTTGTAGCCCTGTACGGCACTGTGCCGGCGGGAAATGTTCTTGGCAAAAGCCGGAGGATCAATGATGACCAAGTCGTAGTCGGAGGCTTCCTTCAGGTACTTCAGCACATCCGCCTCCACGGGGGTATGCACCCCAGGGTCAAAATCATTCCGGAGCAGGTTCTGCCGTGTCCAGTCCAGGGCCTTGGCAGAGGCGTCCACCGAGTGAACCAGGGCAGCACCGGCGCGCAGGGCATATACGGAAAATGCGCCGGAGTAGCAGAAGGCATTGAGCACCGTCTTGCCAGGGGCAAATTGCGCCAGGAGTTTCCTGTTCTCTCGCTGGTCAAGGAAAAAACCAGTTTTTTGCCCCTTTTCCCAGTCTATGAAAAATTCGTGGCCATTTTCCAGCACCCAGCCCGGACCGGAGTTTCCATGCAGGTAGCTGTTTCCCACCCCCGCGGCATACCTGTCCGGCAGGGTCTCTTTGCTTTTGTCGTACACAGCATCCAACTCGCCCTGGCAAACCGCCAGCAGGGCCTGGACAATCAGCGGGATGCTCCGGTGCATGCCGATGGAATGACATTGCACCACTGCCGTCCTTGCATAGACATCCACAATCAGCCCTGGCAATCCGTCTCCCTCACCATGTATGAGGCGGTAACAGTTGGTTTGCGGATCTGTCAGCAGCCCCAGCGTGGAGCGGTAGGACTTTGCCAGCCTGAATTTTTCCTCCCAGAATTCAGGCCCCAGCGGGGCTTTGTCAAAACTGAGAATCCGGACGGAGATGCTGCCCCCTTCCTGGAAATGTCCGCTGGCGAGGAATTCCCCCTTGCTGCTCAGGACCTCCACGGTGTCGCCATCGGCGACCTTTCCCTGGATGCGCTGGATGGCGCCGGAGAAGATCCAGGGATGGAAGCGGCGCACGGCCTCTTCCTTCCCTGGCTTTAAGATGATTTGGTGCATGATGTCGGGCATTTTGGAATGGATTGGCCTGGTAAAATTGCGCTTATTTCCTGTCGCGGAAGGCCACGGCGAAGGCCAGCAGCACAACTCCCGCGATGCCGGCCGGCACCAGCCAGATGCTGTTCCAATCATGGGTATTATCACCCGTGACGTAGGCATCTGCTACTGAGCCGGCAATGGCATTTCCAATCAGCATGCCCAGGCCGTAGGTGGCCAGCGTGATCAGCCCCTGGGCTGCGCTCTTGAACTTCTCCCCGGCGAAGTTGTCGGTATAAATCTGCCCGGTGACGAAGAAGAAGTCATAGCAGATGCCGTGAAGCACGATGCCGGTGATCAGCATCCAGTAGCCTGCGTCATTGTCGCCATAGGCAAACAGGAGGTAGCGAAGGGCCCAGGCTCCCATGCCGATCAGCAGCATTTTCTTAACGCCCCAGCGGACGAACAACACCGGCATGAGCAGGAGGAACAAGGCCTCGGAGACCTGTCCCAGCGCCTGCTTGGAAGCGGCAGAAGCCACGCCGATCTCGTTGAGGAAGAGATTGGCAAAGCTGTAGTAGAAGGCCAGCGGGATGCAAATGGCCACGGAGGCCACGAAGAAAATCAGGTAGGAGGGGTGTTTGAGCATGCCCAGGGCGTCGAGGCCCAGGATGTCGGACAGGGTCGTCTTGCTGCCTGCCTTGGGCGGAGGTGTGTTCGGCAGGGTGAAGCTCATGATGCCGAGCAGGGCGGAGGCCGCGGCTGTCATCTTGAAAGTCAGGTCCAGGGAACCGCTCTTTTCCCAGCCCAGCCAGCCGATGATGAGGCCAGCCGCGATCCAGCCGAGGGTACCGAGCACCCGGATGGCGGGGAATTCCTTTTGTGGGTCAACCATCTGCCGGAATGAGATGGAGTTGACCAGGGCCAGGGTGGGCATGTAGAGGATCATGTACACCAACAGGGCCGGGAAAAACTGGTCGAAGCCTGAGGACGAGGAGATATACCACATCAGGGCAGCTCCCAGGAGATGAAGCACGCCGAGGATTTTCTGGGCGGCGAAGAAGCGGTCGGCGATGAGGCCGATGATGAAGGGAGCGACGATGGCGCCCCAGGATTGTGTGCTGTAGGCTGTTCCGATCTGGGTACCGGTGGCACTTAAGGTAGTGCCCAGATAGGTTCCCATGGTCACGAACCAGGCTCCCCAGATGAAGAAGTTGAGGAACATCATCGTGGAAAGCTGCAAGCGAGTGGTTGTCTGCATGATTTTAGTTGATTTTAGTGAAAGTGCTGGCAAGGTAAGAAATGCGGTGGAATTTTCTGCATGGCGGGTTATTTTTGGCAGGGCTGCTGGCCTGCACTCGCAGGATCCTACTTGAAAAATGGAAAGTGCCGCTGACCTGGGGAAGAAACTGCAGCTGCTTGTCAGAAAAGCCCTTCCTAGGAGGCGCTATTTGAGGAAGCTGCGAAGCGCTTCTCTCCGCGACTAAAAAGACCCGGCAATCCGTTCGGCCGGCGCCGATTGTTCCCTGGAAAGGGCGTTGGGGGGGGGGGGTGGCCGCCGGACGCCCAAAATAT
>JBEAYO010000308.1:0-4872 GCA_041159285.1 Bacteroidota bacterium
GAGCACCATTGCCCTCCGCGGAAGTGGTGCTTCCCATACGGCCCTGCTGTGGAACGGGTTCAACCTGCAAAACCCCATGAACGGCGTCACTGATTTTGCCCTTTTTCCCGTTTGGCTGACAGACCGGATCAGCCTGCAGCGGGGCGGCGGCAGCAGCCAATCAGGCAGTGGCAGCATTGGGGGTACGGTATTCCTCAACGACCAGCTGCCCGATTCCACAGGCCTCTTCGTTCAGGCTGGTGCCGCTGCCGGCAGCTTTGAAAATCTCCAGCAATTCGCATCACTTGCCCTACAGCGAAATAAATGGGGGAGCCAGGCCAAGTTCTTTCATCAAACGGCAGCCAACGATTTTGAAATCCCAGGTGCAAATGGCCGAAGACAAGTTCACGCTTCCCTGGGACAGATGGCGCTCACCCAGCACAACCAACTGAAAATCAATGAGCGTAACTCCTTCGAATCCTTTATTTGGTGGCAACGCGCAGGCAGGAACATACCACCCAGCCTCACTGAGGTCAATACTTTCGCAAGGCAGGAAGACCTGCTGGGGCGGTACGGCCTTAACTGGAGCCGAAAGGGCCGCAAAAGCATCAGCAAGGCAAGGGCTGCCTACCTCAGGGATGAAATTCTTTTTTTCAGCCACGTGATTGATTCCTCGCGCGGTGTTTCAAAAACGCTGTCAGCAGAACTGGAGCACGCCTTCTTTTTGAAAAACGGCAACCAAACCTTCCGCGCCGGCTTGCAATTCCATCACCAGCAGGCATCCACCAGAGAAACCGGCTTTCGCCAGCGTTCTCGGGCAGTGCTGCTCGCAGCCTGGGAACAGCGCTGGCTGTCAGGACGCCTGCTCTCCTCTGCAGACCTTCGCCAGGAACTGGTGGATGGGAAACTCATTCCCCTTGTTTTCTCCGCCGGCATGGAGGGGCTGGTTTCGAAAAGAAGCAGCCTCTACATTCGCTTCAATAAAACTTACAACCTTCCCACTTTCAACGACTTGTACTGGCAGGATGCCCAGGCCCGGGGAAACCCGGACCTCAAGCCTGAAACTGCCCGCGGCGGGCATCTCGGATTCCGCTTTTCGAGAAAACTGCCAGGTGGCCTTGCCTCCGCCTCCACCGAAATTTTCAGCAACCATGTCAAGGATTGGATTCAGTGGACGCCGGTGAACAACCTTTGGACACCCTTGAACAGAAGGAGCGTTTGGGCGCGAGGACTGGAGACTGACCTCGCCCTGCGGAAAAAGCTGGCAGCTACCGGCGCTGTATTCAACGGCTCCCTGGCGGCAAGCATCACAAAGAGCACCGTTCACAGGATATACCTTGACGAGGCTGCAGAACTGCTCAACAGGCAACTCGTCTACACCCCTGTCTTTTCTGCTGCGGGTAGCCTTGGCCTAAGCCATGAAGGATACTCCCTCTCAGTTTACCAGCATTACACTGGGCTCAGGCACACCACTTCCGACAATTCCAGGTCTTCAGCGCTGCCGGACTTCATGACAACCGGAATTTCAGTTGGTAAAAACTGGCAATCTTCCCGCGCATCATTCGACCTGAACATCCAGATTTTCAATTTATTCAATGCAGCTTACCAGCCCATTGCCGCAAGACCTGCCCCAGGTCGCCACTTCAGGGTCGAATTCCGTACCACCCTGTACAAGAATGGAAAATAATCCTATTTTTGCCGCAGCTTTGGTGGAACTGCCTGAGCATATTTGCAAGCCTCTTGGCAGTTTCTTAAAAGGGAACCGGGTGGAAATCCCGGGCTGTTCCCGCAGCTGTAAGTTCCAAAAAAAGTCCTTATCTCAATGCCACTGTCCAATTATTGGATGGGAAGGCGATCAGGATGGAGCGAGCCAGAAGACCTGCCAAGGCCGGAGAACTGTTCGCAAGCAGTGCTTCTCTTCGCAGCCTTCGGTGAAAAGGCCGGCGAGGGTCACAGTCCGGCTATTCCCTTGTCTTTGTTCTCCCGGACTTTTTCTCTCCCCGTCACTCTTACCCTAACCTGCATTGTGAGGCCTGCCCTTCATTTATTCAGCTATAAAAATCTATTGCCATGCTTCAATGTGCATTTCAGAAAAAATCTTCCATTGTTTTTGTTTGCCTTTTCGCCGCTGTTCTGTTCACTGCCTGTGAGCGTGAGGTGGATGTGGCAGCGAAAAAGAAATACACCTCCGGGATTTTCATCCTGAATGAGGGGCCTTTCCAAAATGGAAGCGGCACCGTCACCTTCTGGGACAGGGAAAGCAATGAAGTCCATCCGG
This sequence comes from Bacteroidota bacterium, assembly GCA_041159285.1. Taxonomy (GTDB): domain Bacteria; phylum Bacteroidota; class Bacteroidia; order Chitinophagales; family Saprospiraceae; genus UBA6168. Next base: position 2,258 of record JBEAYO010000308.1, read on the forward strand.
ATGTATTTGGCGCTGCCAACAACGGCGAGTTGATCGGCAACATTCTCCATTCCATGACTATTCACAACAACAGCGCCTACCTGGTGGTAAACAACGGTGGCAAAATCGTGGTGACAGACCACGAGACATTCAAAAAGCAGGGGGAGATAATGAATCTTGAACAGCCCCGTTATTTCCTGCCGGTGTCCAATGGCCGCGCCTTTGTGAGCCAGTGGGGTTCCGATGGATTGACAGGCAGCCTGGCAGTTGTCAACCTGAACACCCTGTCCATTGAAAAAACAATCCCGGTGGGCGTTGGCCCGGAGCAGATGCTGCAAGTCGGCAATCTGCTGTATGTGGCGAATAGCGGCGGTATCGGCGGAATAGATTCCACCCTGACGGTCATTGACATTGCCACTGAAAAAGTCGCGGGTCAAATTTTAACAGGCATAAACCCCAATAGCCTACAGTTTGACAAAAATGGCGATATTTGGGTGGCCTGCGCCGGTTATATTGACTGGGCTGACCCGCTGAGTCCGTTGAACGCCAGCGGTAAACTGGTGCGCATCAGGGACGGCGCGGCGGTGGAAACCCTAACCTTGCTGGGACAAGCCTTTGATTTGGTTGCAAAGCCCGGCGGCGAGCAGTTGTTTTTCCTGAACAGCAACTACGGCGGCGAGGTTTTCCAATTCAAACCGGGTGAAAGCCCCTCCCCTGCCCTGTCCGGAATCTACTACGCCATAGATGTGGACCCGGAAGGACAACAACTTCTGGCGGCTGATGCACGCGACTTCCAATCCAGCGGCGTTGTGCACCTGTTTGATTTTTCTGGGCAGGAGAAAATGACCATAACGGCTGGCATCATTCCTGGGAGTTTCCTGACCCGGTAATAAGCGCTTTAATAACCTGAACTAATGAATAAAGCACGAAAAAAGAGATACCCTTCGGCGCTCCGTCAAAAAGCCGCAGCTATCGCTGAAATTCTCGACGAGCTCTACCCAGAGACGCCGGTGCCGCTGGAACATGAAGACAACTATACCCTGCTGGTGGCCGTGCTGCTCTCCGCTCAGTGCACAGACGTCAGGGTGAACCAGGTCACGCCGGTTCTCTTTGGACGCGCAAAGACACCCGGTGACATGGTGAAACTGCCTGTCAGCGAAATTGAATCAATCGTAAAGCCCTGTGGACTGTCCCCCCGAAAATCAAAGGCAATTCACGAACTCTCGGCCATACTCCTCGAGAAATACGAGGGCCAGGTGCCTCAGGACTGGGAGGCACTGGAGGCACTGCCGGGCGTAGGTCACAAGACGGCCTCCGTGGTCATGTCCCAGGGTTTTGGCGTGCCTGCCTTCCCGGTTGACACCCATATCCATCGCCTGGCCTGGCGCTGGGGTCTCAGCAGCGGAAAGAGCGTGGAGGCCACGGAGCGGGACTTGAAGGCACTCTTTCCCGAGAGTTCCTGGAACAAACTGCACCTCCAAATCATTTTTTTCGGAAGGGAATACTGTGCTGCCCGGGGACACGATCCGGAGAAATGTCCGATTTGCAGCAAATTCGGTCGAAAGGAATTGTTTAAAACCAAGAAAAAGGCATGAACGCTTCCTACACTAAAGAAAACATCATCCGGGAAGCCTGTGTGGAAACCCTGGAGCAATGCATCCTGGCTGAAAAATGTGGGGCCGACAGGCTGGAGCTGTGCGCTGATTTGGAAACAGGAGGCTTGACTCCTCCCATTTCACTCATTCAGGTTGTGCTGGAAAAAGTGAAAATACCCGTCATGGTGATGATCCGCCCGCGCGCCGGTGATTTCTGTTATTCTATTCAGGAAATAGCGCAAATGGAAGCAGAACTTGCCGCTGTAAAAGCCACCGGGGCTGCCGGCGTGGTATTTGGATTTCTCAAAGAGGACCATACCGTTGACGAAGAGCTGACCCGGCGATTTGCTGCACTGTCAGCTCCGCTGCAGGCCACTTTTCACAAGGCCATCGATGAGACGCCTGACCCGGTCGCTGCCACTAAACTGCTCGCCGGCATCCCTGGTGTGAGCAGGATACTCAGCTCCGGAGGGGCCGAAACAGCCCTGGAGGGAGCCGAAAAGCTTCGGCGGATGGTCAATGCTGCCGGGCGGAATTTGAACATCATCGCGGCTGGTAAGGTGACCGCGGAGAACCTTGAACGGGTAAGGGAACTGACTGGAGCCCCGGAATTTCACGGAAAAAGGATTGTGTTTTAACAGCAATACATGCCACGCCGTAAAAAGAAAAGGGGCCTTGACTGATAAACCAGCCAGGACCCCTTTTCTTTACATGCACACGGCCTGAGGCCGGGCTACATTTTTAGCGTTTACTCGAGTTTGAACTTCACAGGCAGGTTGAACTGAACACGCACAGCGCGGCCCCTCTGCTTGCCAGGCTCCCACTTGGGCATCATGTTTACTACTTTAAGTGCCTCAGCGCCACAGCCTGCACCGATGTCGCGGACTACCTCAGCCTGCGTGATGCTGCCGTCCTTCTCGACCACGAATTTCACTACCACCATGCCTTCGACACCGTTTTCACGGGCAATGGCAGGGTACTTAATGTTTCCATAAATGAACTGGAGCATTTTCTCGTCGGCGCACTTCTTTTTGGCCGCTT
>JBEAYO010000309.1:0-4871 GCA_041159285.1 Bacteroidota bacterium
CCCTTTTTGGAAGCTGTGCTGCAATGGCAGAACCAGCCGCAAGGGCTTTTTACACAACCCCGCGAGGCGTAGCTCCGTGCCCTTTTTAATGCGAGGTGTAGCTCATTGACAATTTTTAACACAATCAAAGCCGTTGAAAATCAAGGTTTTTTATACCAGGTTTTGTAAGATTGAAGTGCGGAAGATGAGTTCCATGGAGCTAATCGATACATAGAGAATGAATAAAAAATAAAAAAAATATTATATGAATTAAATTAGGCATGATTTTTATATTAATAAAATATAGCATATAAATTTTCCAAAAACCGGCATCACAACTGCCTCTATTCCTACAGTCCGTCTTACACACACTATCAGAAGCCATCTTGGCGCTGCATCTCGCGTCCATGCAAGGCTGTAAACTGATGCCAGGCCTTACACAAAAAAATAAGATTAACAGCACTGACAACGGAGATTACTACACAGCGGAGCACTATCGTACTATGAGAAAACCACCGATATCCTCCCAATGAGATTCCGCCAAGGCGAAACAGCCTTTACATATCCTGCGGAATCATTCTCCATCCAGTAGTTCTGTTTGCCATGTCCAGTACCAGGCATAGCCATGTCCTGTGCTGAACTATAACTCATGACTTCACATGTCGTGGGACAGGTCATGCCATGCATGAACCTGGCCCATGGCTTGGAGATAATCCAGATCCATTAACAAATTTTAATCACAATGAAACAGAACAAATTCGCACCGCTGATTGCGAGCCTCTTGTTTTTCCTTCTTCTTCTGCCGCAGCTTTCATCTCAGTCCTGCACACTGGTCTGCTCGAACGGCAGCCCATCATCTCCAGGGCAAATAGCGCCCGGGAGCAACTGCATAGCCGTTGTAAAAGCTGATTCTGTGCTCCTGGCCTCAACCGGCTGCATGGGATCCTACCAGGTGACGGCAAGAACCCTGTTGGGGGCAACCATCGCCACAGGAATCAACCAGGTGAGCATACCAGCCACACCCTACCTGAACACCGTCATTGAAATCCGCGTGACAAATATCGCGGCCGGGAATTCTTGCAGCTCCTTTTATGAAGTAGTTGATAACCAGAGCCCTGCCATTTCCTGTCCCTCCGACACTGTTCCATGTCATGCTTCCCTGCTCCCTTCCAACATAACGCCTGTGGTTTACAGCGATAATTGCGACCAGAATGTCACCCTGAATCATTTCGACTCAGAGGTCATTTCCTGTGGCTTTTCTCCCTCATTGTTTATAGGGAGAATAGACAGGACCTGGATTGCCATAGACGATTCCGGAAATAGCAGCTCTTGCACACAGCAGATTTTTCTCAAGCGGACAGTAGTGTCGGCAGTGACCATCCCGGGTCCTGTCACCCTGGAGTGTGGCACGGATCCTTCCAATGCCGACCCTGAATTCACTGGCTACCCCTCCTGGGAAGGCATTGACTTCGAATCCGTCGGGAAGTGCACGCTCAGCGTTGACTATGATGACACGGTACTCACGGGCTGTGGCGGTACCCAGACCATCATGCGTGAGTGGACCGTGAGAAGCCTTTGCAACCCGCTCGATGTAAAGGTGGATACCCAACTCATTTATTTCACTGATACCACGCCCCCTCAGATTAGTTGTGAGGATACCCTCGTCGTATCCACAGGCTCCGGCGTTTGTAATGCTGCCGTTACCGTGCCCGATCCCGTGATTTCTGACAATTGCAGCATCAATTCCTGGAGTGTGGTGTACTACAATGGAATGACCATGCCGAGCACGAATTTTTCAAGTGTTGCGGCTGGTATATACGACGTGTTGTACGAGGTGTCGGACGACTGTTCGAACTTCAGCAGCTGCACCACTAAGCTGCTTGTCCAGGATACAGAGACTCCCGTGGCTGTGTGTGATGAGATTAAGATAGTGTCCATTCCCAGCAACGGGCAGGCTACGTTGGCGGCCATACAGTTTGATGACGGCAGCCACGACAATTGCACCCCGCTGGTGTTCTCTGTCAATCGCGATGGAGGCACGTTCGGGCCTACTGTCTCATTCAACTGCAATGATGTAGGGGACAGTGTAATGGTCACCCTGCGGGTGACAGAGGTGAGCAATCCGTCTTCCTTCAACGATTGCATGAATATCGTGGTGGTACAGGACAAGCTGTTTCCCGCCATTTCCTGTCCGCTCAATCAGACGGTGTCTTGCACTGCCGATCTGAGCAACCTGGCTGTTTTCGGAAACCCGGTGGTGACGGAAAACTGCAGTTTCAGCATTGTCAGCAGTTCGACACAGAATATCCAGAACTGCGGCACCGGCACTATCACCAGGACGTTTACGGCAACGGATATATCCGGCCAGAGTGCTACCTGCACCCAGACTATCAACGTGGTCAACAACAGCCCATTCAACGGCAGTGGCATTGTTTGGCCGGCTAACTATACGGCAGTGAACGCCTGTGCGCCACCAAGTTCTTTTGCCCCAGGGATGCTTCCTACCGGTTTTGATGTGCCATCGCTTCCTCCAACGAGTTGCGCCATGCTGGCAACGAACTATTCAGACCAGTTGTACTTCGTTTCTTATCCGGCCTGTTACAAAATCATAAGAACCTGGAAGGTGCTCGACTGGTGCCAATTCAATCCCGCCAATCCAACGGTGGGAGTATGGACCTACCAGCAGGTGATTGCCATCATGGATACAGCGGCACCAGAAATTACGTCCTGTCCGCCACCAGTGACGGCAAGCCTCGGGCCCAACTGCAGCCCGGCTATGGTTGCGCTGCCCCCGGTGGTGGCAACGGACTGCAGCCCGAATCTCAGCTACCAGAATGATTCTCCATATAACGGTGCCAATGCGAGCGGGAGTTACCCGGAAGGGGTACACACCATCAAGTTCACCGTGAAGGATGGCTGCGGCAATAAATCCACCTGCACCACTACCGTCACGGTGATAGACTTGCAGAAGCCCACGCCCTTCTGCAATTCAGGCGTAGTGGCAGAACTGCAGGAGATGGGAGGCCAGGTGATGGCCACTGTATTGCCGGTGCATCTCAATCATTTGAGTTTTGACAACTGCACGGCTTCCGGCAATCTGATATTCAACCTGCGTATGGTTGGAGACACGAGTGCACCGACCGCCACCTCCCTGGTTTTCAATTGTCTTCAGGTGGATACCTTTCTGGTTGAACTTTGGGTGACGGATGAAGAGGGCAACAGCGACTATTGTTCGACAGATGTAATCATACAAGATAATATGGATCTGTGTCCGTCCATGGACACCCTCACGGTGATGGTAGCAGGGGTAATCTCCACTGTGCCAGGCGACATGATTCCCGGGGTACAGGTTGCCGCACTCAACACCGGTATGGCTGCAGGGACCGGCATCACCGGGCAGTTTCAGCTGGGAGGCTTGCAGGCCGGCAGCAGTTACACCATATCTCCGCAGAAGAATGACGATTTGCTGAACGGCGTAACCACTTTTGACCTGGTATTGCTCAGCCGCCATGTATTGGGACTGGAATTGCTGAACACGCCTTACAAGGTCATAGCCGCCGACATCAACAAGAGCGGTACGGTTACCACCCTGGACATAGTGGAATTGCGGAAGGTAATCCTGTTTCTGAGCAATTCGTTTCCAAACAACAATTCCTGGCGTTTCGTGAGAAAGAACTATGTTTTCCCGAATCCTGTCAATCCGTTCAGTCCGGCGTTTCCAGAGACGGTGAATTTTTCCAACATGGTTCAGAATGTGACGAATGCGAATTTCACGGGTGTTAAAATCGGAGATTTGAATGGCAGTGCTGACCTGAACTTTGGCGGAGAGGGCAGCACAGGAGAGCGGAATGCGAATGGGGAAGTGGTGCTGTTGCTGGAAGACGCAGCAGTGCGGGCCGGAGATGAACTGGTGGTTCCGCTTCGTTTGACGAGGCAGCAGGCATTGGCAGCTATGCAGTTTACATTGGAATACAACAAAGATGATCTGGAATTTAGCAGCATGGAAGAGGGCAGCAGTCTTGGGGTTGAAGATCCCTTCAGCGGGTACTTCAGCCCGGAAGAAGGAGTCGTTACTGTTTCCTGGTACAGGAACCAACCAGCAGAGTTTGAGCGGGAGGATGCCCTCTTCAATCTGTTTTTCAAGGCCAAAAAAACAGGTCGCTTGAGCGACATGGTCAGTGTGAGCAGCAGCTACACGCAGGCTCTGGCTTACGATGCCCGGGGCGAGGTAATGCGGGTGGCAGCGGAATTCCAGCTTGGCAATGCAAGGGAGGACGGGGAGTTCAGGTTATATCAGAACCAGCCCAATCCCTTCAGTGCCTCAACGCAGATCCGGTTTGTTTTGCCGGAGGCCGACAAGGCGCGGCTGAGCATCATGGACCTGTCGGGCCAGGTAATCCGGGTTTACGAGGATGCGTTTGAAAAGGGCCTGAACGAGGTGACTATTGACCGTTCGGACCTGCCCGCCAGCGGGGTGTTGTTCTACCGGCTGGAGGCATCAGGCTTCAGCGCTACCCGGAAGATGATACTGTTGTAGTGGCACTGCCGGGAGTCTGTCTCAAAATGGCGTCCTGGCCAGGTGCTCTCTTGTGGAATTTGCGCAAGGTGAAGCAGTGCGCACCTAAAAACCGTTCCCGGTCGCTATTACAGCGGCCGGGATTTTTCTTTTTGCGGAAGCTGTTTCAAGATACCCGGTGTACGTTTGAAATCTGTTTCGTCAACGCTGACTGGCATCCAGTAATGGCGGTTCGGCCGGCCGAATGCCTTAAAATACCCCTTCTACCTGCGCTGTTTCACTTCTCGAAAGGGTACGGCGTTGTGTAAAAAGTCACCGGAGCGCAGTGCCCCCCTTTGAAAAGGGCGCGGGGCGAAGCCCCACGCCCTAAAAAACC
>JBEAYO010000310.1:0-4834 GCA_041159285.1 Bacteroidota bacterium
GATATTTACAAAACCTCACGGCAATGCCATGCAATCAGACAACTTGATACAACAATGGAAGCGGCGAAGCCCCCGGTCCAAATCCGAAAACCAGGAAATCGTGAAAAGGCTGAAACGCCGGGAAGGCAAAGCACTGGACCAACTGGCCGACCAGGTCCACCAGCAGGTATTCACACAAATCAACTGCCTGGACTGCGCCGGCTGCTGCACCGGCATCCCGCCCATCGTCACCAAGGCCGATGCCAGCCGCATCGCCAAGTCCTTCGGCATGAAACCCGCCGCCTTCGAAAAGGAATACCTCACCACCGACGAAGACGGCGACACCGTCATGAACGCTACTCCCTGCCCCTTTCTGCTGGAAAACCGCCACTGCATGATCTACGATATCCGGCCCAAGGCCTGCCGGCAATACCCCCATACCGATGAACTGGATTTTTCAAAAAACATGCGCCTCCATGCCCTCAATGCAGAGGTATGCCCGGCGGTGTACCACATCATCAGAAAACTGGACGCAGCAGGCAGGTGAGGGAATTGGGATAGCACCGTGCTACAAACGGTTGTCATTCACCAAACCCAGCAAATCGTCCCGGTAATTCTTGCCGATGGGCAGGTGACGGGGCTGCCCCTTCTCCATCACCTCCACCATGTTGCCCAGGATGGCCTCCACCTTGTCAATATTCACAATATAAGAGCGGTGAACGCGGCGAAACAACCTGGCAGGCAGCTTGTCCTCCAGGCTCTTCATCGTCTGCAGCGTGATGACCCGCCCCTTCTCCGTTTTGATGATGACGTAATCCTTCAGCCCCTCGATGTAGATGACCTCCGAGAAGTTAACCTTGACAAACTTCTTGTCGGCCTTCACGAAAATGAAATTGTCAGCATCCCCGATCTGAACCTCGTGGGCCTCATCACGGCGCTTCAGCTCGATGAGCTCCATCGCCTTGTTGCAGGCCTTCATGAAACGCTCCAGTGATATGGGCTTGAGCAGATAATCAGTCGCGTTCAATTCAAAGCCCTCGACGGCATAGCTGGAATAAGCCGTGGTGAAGACCACCAGCGGGGGATCCACCAGGGTCTTGATCAGGTCCGTGCCTGTGAGCTGCGGCATCTGAATGTCGAGAAACATCAGGTCCACTTCGTGCTGCCGGAGGGCCTCTCCTGCCTCGAAGGCATTGCTGCAGCGGGCCAAAAGACGGAACTCCGGCATCTTTTCAATGTAAGTCTCCAGCACGTCCAGTGCCAGCGGCTCGTCGTCAACGATAATGGTGTTGATCATAAAAAAAAAGGAAATTAGCTTTTGTGATGGAATGAGGGATGTTTATGAAAAAAGGGGGCCAGATAAACTGCCCGGAAGTTCACCCCCGCTCCAGTTGCTGGTGCAATTCCCTGCGATTCGCCGAAGGCTGCTCCAGGAAAATAGCTTCCTGCACAGTTGAATCGGGCAATAGCAGATTTAATCTCACCTGGTAAATACCCGGTTTATCCTCGATTTTCAAATCGTAGCGACCGGGATAAAGCAGCTCCAGCCTCCTGCGAACATTCACCAATCCTATCCCGCCACTCCTGCCCGCCAGGGGATCCGGCAAGCGCTCCGGCTTGCTGTTTTCGATATGGAGGTCTATCTCCCCCTCCTTCGCCGTCAGCAGTATGTGGACAAAGCCCTGCGAGATGTTGTTCCCCAGGCCATGCTTGAAGCAATTCTCGATGAACGGAATGAACATCAGGGGGGCTATCTTTTGCTGCGACACATTTCCCTGCACCTCAAAGCGGATATCGGCGTTTTTTCCCTGCCGCAGCCGCTCCAATTCCAGGTAGTTGGAGATGTAATTTACTTCCTTGCCGAGCTCCACCCACTTCTCATTGCAATCGTACAGCATGTAGCGCATCATCTCGGCCAGCCGGAGGACGATTTCCGGCGCCTGGTCGGATTTCTTCAGCGTGTGCGCATAGAGGCTGTTGAGGGTGTTGAACAGGAAGTGAGGGTTTATCTGGGACTTCAGGAAGCGCAGCTCCGTCTGCATGGTGCGGGTTTCCAGCTCCTGTCGCTCCCGCATGTTCTTGTACCAGTCCAGGGTGATCTTCACCACGGTGGAAGTGGCCAGGATAAACAGGTTCGGCAGGAAGGACCAGTTCAGGCTGCTGAGGATCTTATCCTGCATCTCCGGGTTGTTGTGCGACTTGAGGTAAATGATGAATCCCTCGATGGGGGAGACGATAAAAACAACCAGCAGCAGGGAGCTCAGGTAGGGCAGGAATTTCTTCTTCGCCAGGTATCCGGGTATCAGCCGGTAAAGGTTGTAATAGACAGCCACGCCCAGGATGACCATTCGCACCAGGTTGTTGCTGAAAGTGTAGAGCAAGCCCTGCCTGGTGAAGATGATTTCCACCAACGAATACATGGCAAGCACCCCCAACCAGAAAACGGTGTGGTAAACCGGCTTGCTGGTGATGAATTCCAGCAGTTTCTTATGTTCAAGTGTCTTGATTGAGATTTTTTTCACCATTTAACGCCTTTGCCCTGCTAAAGTTAATTCTCCCCGGAGAATTTGAGATCAAGTGCCGGAAATATTTCGATAAATTGGCGTTTATATCCGATAATTGCGGCAGCCCGGGTAAAGCCGCCTGACAGGCGCGCTAACTTCGGGATGCCTTTCGCAAACTGAAAGCATCAACGGCGCCAAATCTTTGACAACATCACTCCAAAACCCAATCCGCTGCTGCGGTCCAAACATCCACCACCCTACCATGAGAAACAAGTTGCTCGCGTCAATACTTTCACTGCTGGCATGGCAGGCCGGCTCCAGGCCGCTTTTTGCAACCCATCGGGGAGTGCAGCCGGACAGTCACGTCGTCCAAAAACTGCTGGAGACCGCCGTCTTTGAAAACGGGGAGAGCTCCTACCAATGCTTCCGCATTCCCGCCCTGGTGCAGGCACCGGATGGAACCCTCCTGGCCTTCGCGGAAGGCAGAAGGCAACACTGCGGCGACTTCGGGGACGTGGACATCGTCCTGAAAACCAGCACCGATGGCGGCAAAACATGGTCGCCGCTCCGGGTGGTCGCCAATTTCGACACCCTCCAGGCCGGCAACCCCGCTCCGGTGCTGGACCTGATGGATCCCGCCTACCCGAACGGTCGGCTCTTCCTTTTTTACAATACCGGCAGCACCGGGGAGCAGGAAGTGCGCCAGGGTGAAGCCATCCGAGAGGTCTGGTTTACCACCAGTGCCAACCTCGGGGAAAGCTGGTTCTCCCCCGTCAACATCACTGCTTTTGTCAACAGGCCGCAAAAACCGGCGCAAGATCCGGCTTATCAATTCCCGGAGGACTGGCGATCCTACGCCAACACCCCGGGTCACGCCCTCCAGTTGCCGGACGGCCGGCTGCTCGTACCGTCCAACCATTCAGCCGGGCCGCCCTTGCCGCAGTTCCGCGATTACAGGGCCCACGCCTTCTTCTCCGACGACCACGGCGGCACCTGGCAACTCGGCGCCGATGTCAGCTACCCCGGCAGCAATGAAAGCACTGCAGCAGCCCTGCCGGACAGAGGCGTGCTGATGAGCATCCGGAACCAGTCGGGCGATACCCGCCAGCGACTGCTGGCCCGAAGTCGCAACGGTGGCGCCACCTGGGATTCCCTCTGGACGGCCGCAGATCTCCCCGACCCGGTTTGCCAGGGAAGCCTGCTCAATGCCATCGCGCCGGACGGCAGCCCTGTGTTGCTGCATAGCAATGCCTCCAGCGAGACTGAACGCTGTTGCCTGACTGTAAAAGTCAGCTACAATGGTGGTTTGAACTGGAAACAAATTGCAGATGTGTACAGCGGAAGTGCTGCTTATTCGGACCTGGCTCCGGCCGGCCCGGGTGCTTTTGGCGTGCTGTACGAGCGGGACAAATACACGCGCATCCATTTCGCAGCATTTGCATGGAGGCAATAGCCGCTTATTTTACCCCGATAAGGCGCACCACGGAAGCCGCCCCCTGGTGAAACGCCCCCTCCTCCAGCAGTATTTCCTCCGTTTGGATTTGAAGTTGGGAAAGCCCCTGGAAATCCTCCCTGAGTTCCTCCTCGGAATACAACATGTCCAGGCTTTGGGGACCACCGGAGGACTTGCCCAGCTGTTCCTTTGAAAAGGCTTCCAGAATCAGGGTCCCGCCAGGTTTTAAGGAATTGAACAGCCTTCGGTGGTAGCGTCGCCTGTTCTCCGCTGGAAAGTGGGCGTAAATCAAGGCTATGCAATCAAAATAGTTGGGTGCCAGGATCAATTCTCCGAACTCGGCCACCCTGTAGTCTATCTCGACCTCGTAGCGCGCCGCCAGTTCCTCTGCCTGCTGTCTTCCCACATCGCTGAAGTCGCAGGCGATGACTTCCCAGCCTTGCCTTGCAGCATAAACGGCATTGCGCCCCTGACCCTCCGCCGGCAGGAAAATCCTACCCCCGGAAAGTTGCTCCAGTGCTTTTTTGAAGAATTGATTGGGTTCAACCCCATAGACATAGGGGTACTCCTCGTAGCGTTTGTTCCAAAAGTCTAACATAAAGTCAGCAGTGTATCATTCTTTTGAGCGGATGAAGACCTGAATATGCAGGCTTTCAAGAAAACAGTCCTCCAAAGACTGTACGAAGGTAAAACAATAAAACTCTTTTTTTTAATCAAAGTTTAATTTCTGTAAATCGTCCGGGAAATATTTATCGCTCTCGGCAGTACCATTTTTTTTCGAATTCCCCCTCAGACAAAGGATTCAAGCGGTACACCTGGCATCCCTCAATGGCCGTTCGGAGGCGGCGGTCTCAAAAGACCACTCCGGCAAGGCACCCTCTTCTGAAGAGGTGGCGGG
>JBEAYO010000311.1:0-4818 GCA_041159285.1 Bacteroidota bacterium
AAGGGTGGGTTCACGGCGGACCTGAAGTCCGTTGTGAACCCATTCCTGAGGCCAATCGGCACTGGCGGAATAAGTTTCAAAAGCAAGCCGATTTTTGAGACAACCTTGGGGTGCTCCAGGGTGTGCCCCGGTAGTTGTTTGAGGTTGCATGGGGAAATTGATACAGTCTGGTCAGTGCATGAGACCAGCATACCACTGAAGGCCTTCGTTCATTCTTGTTTTCAGCACCAGTTTTTCATAGACAACGATTGTCGCTAAAGAACATCCCGCCCCCAGTAAAACATCAATCAGGTAGTGATGGCGGGAATAAACCGCAGCCCACCAAATACCGCCTAAAATTATCAAAAAGAAAAAACTGGCGGGCCATAATTTCTTTTTTATCGCGAAATATAAGGTCATCATCGGGTACGCCGCATGCAAAGATGGAATTGCAGCGAACACGTTGGCGTTTTTGGCATACATGCTGTGAAACAAATTCACGCCCAGGATGCGGTCGAAGCTGGCGAGTCCTGCCTCGTTCCCCGGTATGTTGAAATTCTCCCGGAAGCCGTGCAGTTCCACATACCAGGGAGGGGCAGCCGGATAGGCGTAGTACAGCATGAAGCCAAAGAGATTCACCAGCAGAAAAGCCAGCGAGAAGTCCAGCAGCATTCGCTTGTCCTTGAAAAACAGCCAGAAGGCGAAGGCCAGCGGCACAGGCACCCAGCAAAGGTAAAAGAGCCCAGCGAGCACGTCAGCCACGGGGTGGGCATTTTGGGCAAAGTATTCGTTGAGCGTCACCGCCTTTCCCTGGTATTCAATGCCAAACCATGCTTTTTCCAGTTCGTAGGGTTCGGCGATATGGACGGGATTGAACTCGTAGTTGGGGTAAATGCGCATGGAGTCGTAAAGAACCCAGTACAACGCAAAGAAGACCATGGAGAGTACTACTTTGCGCGATGTGCCACTGGCGAAAAACAGCCCCAGACAAAGTGCCACGAACATGAAATGGTCGCTCCGCAACCCCACCAAGGTGAAAGACCAGAGCAGGTAGGCCAGCGCCAGGGCAATCGCCAGAACCGTTTTTCTTGTAGAGAGCCTTTCAAAAGCCATTTTATGTCGCGGTGTTTCAGCTTTTGCCTGCCAAGGCAAAGTTCAGGCAAAGATACGGATATATTTGCACATTAATTTTCTTTGACACAAAGGTTGATTTTTCGTATCTGTTTAGCACCCCTTGCAGATGCCGCTGGCCTCCAGGAAGGTGTCGTGTAAAAAGCCCTTGCGGCTGGTTCCTCCGGTGCCGCCTGGCTTCCGGAAAGGGCGCTCAGCGCAGCCCCGCGCCCTTTTCAAAGAGGGGCACTGCGCCCAGGGGAATTTCAGGCACGGCGGAGCGTAGCCCCGCTCGCCTTTTAGGAGAAAGCGCCTCGCGAGAGGGTCTTTTGAGACAGCCTCAACCTTTTCGCGAGGCAAGCGGCTCAAGCCGAATAGGGGATTTTAAGGGGCTGCCGCTGAATCATGCGTGCGCCCTGCAGATTTTCGGCAAATTGCCTAAAACTGCTGCCCGTGGCATAACCTTTTTGACTGTAAAATCGTTTTAAACAAAAAAAAGAAAATGAAATTCATAAAATCCCGCCTTTTCAAATGGACCGCCATACTGGCTGTGCTGACCGCCGGCATGGCCGCCACCGTGGAGCAACTGCCCGGAAACTACTTCGAAATAGCCAAGAACATAGAACTGTTCGCCAACCTTTACAAAGAGGTCAACACCTACTATGTGGATGACATCGACCCGGCCAAGCTCATGCGCACCGGCGTGGACGCCATGCTCGAATCCCTCGACCCCTACACCAACTACATCACGGAAAGCCAGATCGAAGGCTTCCGCTATATCACCGAGGGAAAATACAACGGCATCGGCGCCGACATCCGCATCATCGAAGAACTGCCGACCATTGTCGCTCCCTACGACGGCTCCCCGGCCCAGAAAGCCGGCCTAAAAGCCGGCGACCAGATCCTGGAAATTGACGGCAAGGAGACCCGGGGCAAGGACCCGGACGAGGTCAGCGCCATCCTCAAGGGATTCCCCGGAACGGAAGTCAAACTCTCCATACGGCGGCCCGGCGAGGAGAAAAACCAACCCTTCACCCTGGTGCGCGACGAGGTGAACATCCCCAACGTGCCTTACTCCGGCATGATCACAGGAGAGGTTGGCTACATCGCCCTGACCACCTTCACCCGCGATGCCGGCAGCAATATCGCCAAAGCCCTGGAAGACCTCAAGGTGGAACAACCCAACCTGAAAGGTGTCATACTGGACCTTCGGGAGAACGGCGGGGGACTGCTGAACGAGGCGGTCAACGTATGCAATGTCTTTATTCCAAAAAACGAGCTGATCGTCTCCACCCGGGGCAAGGTGAAGGACTGGGACAAGTCCTTCAAGACCATGAGTGCCGCCGCAGACGAGAAAATACCCCTGGTCGTCCTGATCAACAAAAACTCAGCCTCTGCCTCTGAGATCGTCTCCGGCGCCGTGCAGGACCTCGACCGCGGCGTATTGCTCGGTCAGGAGAGTTACGGCAAGGGTCTGGTGCAAAATACCCGGGACATCGGCTACAACGCAAAGGTCAAGTTGACAACGGCCAAGTACTACATACCGAGCGGCCGCTGCATCCAGGCCATCGAGTACAAGCAAGGGGCACCTGCCCGCATCTCTGATGACAAGCGAACGGCCTTTAAAACCCGCAATGGCCGCACGGTGTACGACGGCGGCGGCGTCCGCCCTGACATCGTGCTGGACCACGACGCTGCCAGCGACATTTTGCAGACCCTGGAGGAGAAGAACTTCATCTTCAACTACGTGACCAGCTGGACATTGAAAAACCCGGAAGTGAAATCGGCAGCTGAGTTTCGCTTCACCCAGTGGGATGATTTTATTCAGTACCTGGAAAAACGCAATTTCGATTACGACACGGAGAGCGAAAAGCTCCTGCGGCAGTTCCGGGAGCAAACCGGGAAGGCCGGTTACCTATCCGAAGCGGATATCAAGGCCGTTGAAAGCAAGATCATCGCCGCCAAGAAGGAGGAACTGAACAAATACCGTCCTTTGGTGGTCAATATGATTGAGAAAGAAATCGTGAGCAGGTTTTTGTACGAAAAAGGCCGGATCCAGATCGGGTTGCGCAACGATCCGGAGATTGCCGAGTCGGTCAAACTGCTGGGCGACCAGCAGCGCTATGAGTCGCTGCTGAAAGGCAAATAAGGGGATTGACCTGCTGTTCCCTCTTTTGAAAAGGTCGCGAGGCGCAGCCCCGCGACCTTTTCAAAAGAGGGTGCCCAGTCGAGGAATCTCTTGAGACAGGCTCCTACCCTTTCCGGGGTCAATCGGCACCAGTCTTGTTGACAAAGATCAGCGAGCCAAGGGGAGCAAGCTTGACAGGCAGTTCGTATATTTGCCTGAACAAACCAGTACTGTTCCGGAAATCGGAAGGCGGAGCGGCGACAATCCGTCGGAGGATGGCCGCGGCAAGCCGGAAGGCCGAAATAAAACCAATATTTATGCATTACCATTCGCTCGGGCAAGTTCCAGCCAAACGCCACACGCAATTCCGCAAGCCCGACGGCGGGCTTTATCACGAAGAGCTCTTTTCAACAGAGGGCTTCAGCGATTTGTACTCGCTGCTGTATCACAGCAACCCTCCCACGCAGATCGTTCAGGTGGGAGAGCCCTACAGCGTGGAGCCTTCCATAGTCAACGACCGGCAGCTGAAGCACCGCAGCCTGAAGGGCTTCCAGGTGGAGCCGGAAGACGATTACCTGCGCAGCCGCAAGCCCGTGCTGGTGAACGATGACTGCAAAATCATCCTGGCAGCCCCGCGCCAGAGCATGGCCAATTATTTTTATAAAAATGCCGATGCGGATGAGGTGATCTTTGTACACGTGGGCAGCGGCAAACTGCACACGATGTACGGCAGCCTGGACTTCAGCTACGGCGACTACCTGGTGATTCCGCGCGGCACGACCTATCAGCTGGAGTTTGCGGACCAGAACAACCGTCTTTTCATCGTGGAGAGCAGCAGTCCCGTGGTCACGCCAAAGCGCTACCGCAATGGTTTCGGGCAGCTGATGGAGCACTCGCCATATTGCGAGCGGGACATCCGCAAGCCGGCGAATCTGCAGACGCACGACGAGCAGGGGGAATTCCTGTTTTACATCAAGAAGCAGGACCGCATGTACCCTTACTACTATCTGAACCATCCCTTTGATTTGGTCGGCTGGGATGGATATGTCTATCCCTATGCTTTTTCCATTCATAATTTCGAGCCAATCACGGGGCGGGTGCACTTGCCGCCGCCCATTCACCAGACCTTTGAGACCCGGAACTTTGTGATTTGCAGTTTCTGCCCCAGGCTTTACGATTATCACCCGCTGGCGATTCCCGCGCCTTACAATCACAGTAACATTGACAGCGACGAGTTGCTGTACTATGTGGACGGCGATTTCATGAGCCGCAAGCGGGTGGAGCGCGGGATGATTACGTTGCATCCCGGCGGCATTCCGCACGGGCCGCATCCCGGCACGGTGGAAAAGAGCATTGGTGCTAAGGAGACGAGGGAACTGGCTGTGATGGTGGATACTTTCCGGCCGCTGAAGATGACGGTTCACGCCGTGGGGATTGAGGATGAGCACTATTACAAGAGCTGGCTGCCGGAGGAGGTGTCAAACGCTTCCAACGGGACGCATTGAGCCTGTCTTGAAGGACCCTGCGCGCTTTTGAAATTTGCACAGCCGGTGCCGATTGGCTCCTGGAAAGGTCGTTCGGCCGGCCGCAGACCGGCCGAA
>JBEAYO010000312.1:0-4802 GCA_041159285.1 Bacteroidota bacterium
GGCTTTTGGGGTGCGGAAGATGAGTTCTAAGTAAAAGACATGGAACAGGATTAGGTTGTCGACACGCTGCACCCCTCGCTGACGTATGCCGGCCCTTCAGGCCTCTGAGGGCTTCCGGGATGGGACTCGCCTTTACGGCCACCGAAGTGGCTAGCCTGCCGGCTCTTTCCAAATAAAAATTAGGGACAGAATAAGATTTACAACCGACATCGCTTGATTTATCCCTCACACTTTGATGGGCTTCAAAAAAAAAGTGTTTGGCGGCAGGCCGCCAAACACTTTCATCTAAAAAACAAGGTAGGGTAAAAGCTTACTCAACCACCAGTTTTTGAGCCACAGAAGTACCTTCCTTAGTGATTACATTCAGGAAGTAAATACCAGGCGTCATGCCATCGCGCTCAATCACCAGCTGCTCGCCATTCACGCGGTAGGACTTCACCAGCTGGCCGACTGCGTTCGTCAACCTGACCTGGCCGTTCACCTCCGTGTGGAAAGTCACCACCGTGCGGTTGCTGAACGGATTCGGAGCCACCGTCATCGGAACTTCGACAAGCTGGTCCTCCACGCCAACCACGTTGCAACCCAGGCAACTTTCCCAGGTAAAGCAAACCGTGGCGTCGGAAGAAGGAATTACAAGCAGGCGGTTGTCGTTATTCGGATTCTTGCAATCTGAATCTTCATCGCCCATGCATTCCTGCTGCACGCCGCAGGCACCCCAGGAGGTGGCCGTGTTGAGGAACTTGTACTCCAGGTTCTGACCGGCAGAAGTCAGCGGGAACTCGATGGTGGCGCTCCACACGTCGTTGCCCAGGCTGGTGAAAGCAGGGGAAGCCGGCGGAGTCCAGTTCGGAACGCTGGCGCCATTGTCGGTGAAGTTACCGGCGATGCGCACAGTTTCCAGCGGGTTGGATTCGAGGTAGTAAGTCATGTCAACCTGAAAGGTCACCTTCACCGTCGGCACCGAGCCCGTCAGCTGCGTGAAGTTCACGCAGAACTCACCAGCGGAGATCTGAGCGCCATTGAACAGGTTGAAACCGTCAATCATCATGTAGTAGGTCGTGCCAGCCACCGTCTGCAGTTCCAGACCGGAGATGTAGTTGCCGGCAACGGCATTCGGGCTGTCCTCGTTGCACGCAACCGGAGAGAGGCTGCCGCAGTTGCCCGTGTAGATGGCCATTTGCGTGTCGCCGTCCTCGATGTAGTTGGCAGCGCCGCAGTCGCCGGTTTCGATGAAGTAAGTCTCGCCATCGCCAACGAAGGAGAACCACATCGTGTTGTTGAGCTCAGGTGCAGCACCTGCACCGTCGGGCTCGCCGAAGCACTGCCAGCCGGTGGCAGGGTCGAAGCTGGTGGTCGTGTGGTTGGTGTTGTCAAAGATAGGCGTGGAAACCGTCGTTCCGATGCCACCGCCGAGGTAGCTGCTCAGGTTGACGGCACCGGCGCAGGCATTGCCTGGAACAGCCGGCAGCTGCTCGAAGAGCACATCATCTACGTAGTAGAGGTTGCCGGTGTTGCCATAGAAGTTGAAGGCACCGAGCTGCTTCAGGCCGTTGGCGTTGAAAGTCTGTGAGCTGACTTTCCAGGTATAGACATCTGTGCCGCCAACGTTCAGCGTCATGATGTCGTTGTCGAGGTCGGCGTTGATGGTGACAGCAAACCAGGCGTCGTGAGGATAGTTGAAGGTTGCAGCAGCAGCGACGCCGGCATCCAGGGTGCCCACGCCATCAGCCGTCATGTCAACCTGCATGCCGAAGTTGCCGGTGGAGCCGGGCGTATTCTGGTTCTTCTGAACGTTGAAGTAGGCGCCGAAGCCGTCGGGAACGTACATGTTCCAGCTCAGGCGGTAGTTGCCGGTATTGCGGTTGCCCAGCAGGAGGAGCATGTCATCGCCGGTGGCAGCGCTGATTTTGAGGGACTGCTCGCAGGAAACCTGCTGCTCGGTGGAAACCACTGCGTCATCCGCACCGTTGGGTGCCAGCGACCAGGGGGTGAAGTGCGGCGACTGGGCAGAGATATTGCTGGCCGAGTAGCCGTCGAAGCCATCGCAGATGATGGCATTGGCCTGGCAGGCTTCCACTTCCTTCAGCAACACGTTGTCCACGAAGAAATTGGCGGAGACGTTGCTAAATCCATAGAAGTCGATGCTTCCGAGTTGGGCGATGCCGCTTTGGCTGCCTGCCTGCCAGCTGGCGGGATGGCTGGTGACGACGACGTCGTTGATCCATACGGTGTTCCTGTCGTTGTCGAGGTCAACGTCGTGATAGACGTCGAACCAGGTGTCCTTCGGGTAGTTGAAGTTCACGCTGCCACCGCCTATAGCATACTGGCCGGTGCCGTTCACTGCGAAGACCACCTCATTGGCGAAGGCATCACCGACACCGGGAGTATCTTCATCCTTCTGGATGTTGTAGTAGGCACCGCTGCCAGTCGGAATATACATCCTCCACTTTAGGATGTAGCGGCCGGAGGTGCGGTCGCCAAGCAACAGCAGCTGATCGTCGCCACCGGCTGCGGTTACATTCAGCGACTGGGCGCCACCGCTGGCCTGGGCGTTGGACACCACAGCGCTTTCACCGGCTGAATTGGGAGTCCAGGTGTTCCAGATGTCAGACTGCGGGCTGATGTCGCCGAGGGTATAGTTTTCGAAGTCTTCGCTCACCCAGTTCGGGCAGGATACGTCCGGCGGGCAGGTGGAGCAGGAGTTGAAGCATACCAGCGGAGTGGTGATGGCGGCAAGTCCCACGGTCAGTGTACGGCAGGCGGCCACGTCCGGGCTGTCTTCCAGGCTGCCGGGGCCGTTGGCGAAGCGGTAATCCAGCACATCGGTAGCCGTGTAGGAGCCCGTGTAGGACCAGATGCCGCCACCGAGGTCGGTCATGTCAAATTCGGCGCCGTTGATGGAGATCTTGGTGCCTTCAGGTGCTACTGTGACATCCTGCATGTCCACTGTGAAGGTAACATCCACAGTAGGCAGATCGCCGAAGGATACGTTGAAGTCAAATCCTGTGGAGTCCCAGATATTATCCCAGTAGATCACATAGGTTTGACCTTCATAAACCACGACGTCCAGGCTGGAAGCATAAGCGTCTCCACCAGGGGTGAGTTCGCAGGCATCGTCATTGACGTCGATGAGCGTCAGGGCGTTGCGGCAGCCCTGCATGACGGCCACGCGGGTGTCAACGCCGCCCAGGCAGGAATTGACGTTCATCACGCCTGTCTGCGGGGCCTGAATGGTGAAGAATTTGGCTTTAGTGGCATCGGCCAGCAGCGCGAAGGAGCCAGTCAGCTCCGTGCAGGTGTAGGTGCCGGCTCCAGGGAGAGGAATCGGGTTGGTGATGCTCTGGCCGTCCTCTGTGGGATCCTCATCCGGAAGGGCAGCCACGACATTCTCGCCGTTGGCGAGCGCGGTCTTGATCACCTGGCAGGTGTTGTAGCTCACCATGACCGCTGGGATGGTCAGCCCGCAGACCAGGGGGTCATTGGGTGCATTGCCCATGGTGATGATGGCGTCCGGGTCGGTGGTGTTGTTGTTGCAAACGACGACCGCGATAGCGCCGGCAGCCTGGGCATTGTTCGCCTTGATGGCAAAACCGCAGGTTCCCCGGTCGATCAGTGCGATGGCACCCGCGACGCTGTTGGCGGGAGCGGCGCAGCCGTTGGTAGCACCAGCAGCGTCGGTGTACAGGACCAGGCTCGCAGATTGGCCACCCAGATAGGGGCCAAAAGCGGCGTGCACGCCGGCATAATCACCGGCGAGGGAGTCTGGCGACACGATGCTGACAGTGGTCTGGGCGTTGACCTGACCCAGGAACATTGTGCAGAGCAGCAGTGCCAGCGATGAAAAGAAGTAGTTTTTCAGCATAAAATCCAATTTTAGTTAAGTGAAATAAAAATTCAGAACTAACAGCTATCCCAAAGGCCTTTTGCCTTTTTGATATTCTTTGTCGCAGCTGCGGCATTTAACCGGAGGTGGCTTGTTCTAAAAGTTGCCTGGGACAGACAATTTTTGACAAGGAAATTGTGTCATTTGTCGCTGTGTCGGGTATTTTTCTTTGCTAGCGGGACTGTTTAAGGGCATAAGCCTCGGCGGAACAGCTTTAAAAGCGCGGTATTTCAAAACAATTAATATTCTTCAACAACTTTCCCGTTGGTATTCACAGATGATTCAAGAGCGAAATAAATAAATTAATTTATATTGCCAAAACAAATTGACCGATTTCACTGGCCAGGCCCGAGAATATTTTTAAAGGCCGATAGTTCTGAAAACATTAAAGGCCAGCTCCTCCAGGTCGAGAGCCGCATGATTCAATGATTCCGATAGCGGTTGGGGCTTTTTCAGCAAGGAAAAGGCAGCCCGAAGGCCGAGGGAATCCAGTTGTCCGGGCTTCAGTTCCAGTGTGCCGCAGCATGCGATGACTGGTACGCTGGCGAGGGCGGCATGGCGGCAGATGCCGTGTATCAGTTTCCCGTCGAGTGTTTGTGCATCGAGTTTCCCCTCCCCGGTGACTACCAGGTCTGCCCAGGCCAGGGCCTGGTTGAATTCCATGATATCCAGCACGAGTTCCGCCCCCGGGCGGATGGAGGCCTTCAAAAAAGCCATGGCACCTGCTCCCAGGCCGCCGGCAGCTCCTGCACCCGGGATTTGGCTGTAGTCTTTGCCAAAATAAGCCGACAGCAAAGCGGAAAAATGCCCGAGCCCGGTCTCCAGCTCCTCTACGGCTGCCGGTGTGGCCCCCTTCTGGGGGGCGAAGACGCGGGAGGCACCCCGGGGGCCGGTGAGTGGGTTGGAAACATCGCAAACA
>JBEAYO010000313.1:0-4799 GCA_041159285.1 Bacteroidota bacterium
GCGCGCCACCGACCGCCCTTTCCGAGAGGCAAACAGCATCTATATGGGGTGCTAAACAGTTACATTTTTATTAGTTTTAAGCCGACTATCTTTATAATGCTACATCAGAAAAACCGCAGATGGCTCACCTCGCAGTTCTTGCACTGGAAGGTGTAACCCATCATGATTTCCCAACTGCCGTTTGTAACTTTCTGAAGATCGGAGGTCGTGAAATCCACGCTGACTCCCAGGCGGAGGCCATTGCCCAGTTCCATGCCAGCCATGGCATCCACACTGTCACCCAGGCGGTAGCTGCCGCCTACCCAGAACGACTGCATGAACAGTAAATTTAAATTCACATCCACGTCGGGGGGGGCAGCCTCCTGGTAGCTCAGCAACATCGAGGGCAGCAACTGCACCTGCTGGTTGAGCCGCATCATGAAGCCTCCCATGAAATAACTGGTGAGCGGGTTGAAGGACTTGTCGCTTCGGTCGACGTACAGGCCGCTTTTGAGCAGGCGCGGAACGGATAGCCCGACGAAGTAATTCCTGCCCCGGAGATAGGCTCCTGCCCCGAAATTGGGCGTCAGGCTGGCTTCATCCACGAAGGGAATCGCCTGGTCTCCTGGTTCCAGTGCCTCGGCCGCCGACCAGCGGAAGCGCACCTGCTCCAGCCTGCCCGAAAGCCCCAGACTGAGCACGGTTGCATTTCTCATCGAAATGCGGTAGGCGTAGCTCAAATCCAGGGCATTGGTGTTGGCCTTGCCGATGTAGTCCGAGCTGATGCCCAGCCCCAGGCCGCTGCGCAAACCCGCAAATGGCGTGTGCGCAGCCATATACATCGTGGAAGGGGCACCTTCAAAGCCCGCCCATTGCTTGCGGTACAAGGCGATTGCATCGAAGGCGCCCTTACTTCCAGTGTAGCCGGGATTGTAGGCAAACTTGTTGAACATGAAGTGCGAAAATTGCACGTCGCTCTGGCCTGCCACTTTTCCGGCAAATGCGATAAAAAATAAAAAATAAAGTGTGTTTCTCATTGTATGCAGTACTATTTAATGAGGCACCTTCGAAAGGGCGCCTGTGTTTTGCATTTTATGGTTGCGCTTGTCCTTTGTCGCCGGGTATCACCTGGTCAGGGTCACATAGCCCTGCAGGCAGCGTTCGGCATTGCCTTTCTCCAACTGGACCAGGTAGAAATAGGTGCCCGGCGGCAAGGGGTTGCCCTTGTAGCGGCCATCCCAGTTGTTGCGGTAGTTGTCCGCTTCGTACAACAGGTCTCCCCAGCGGTTGAAGATCTTGACATTGTTGCCGGTATAGGTGTCTTCCAGACAGGGAATCTTGAAGAAGTCATTGGTGCCGTCGTTGTTAGGGGTGAAAATATTCGGGACAAAGCATTCCCCATCTCCCCGTATGCTGATTTCAACACTGGCCCGGTCGCAGACATCCGGACAGGCCAGGTTGCAAAGCTCATAACTCAGCACATCCTTGCCATAATAGTTCGGGTGCGGTTGGTAACTCAGCAGGCCATTGTCAAGGATTGCCGTGCCCTGGGCGGGGTCTGCCACCAGCTCGAAGGTCCATTCCGACAAGTTGCCGGTGAAGTCGTTGCCGGCCAGGTCAGCATACAGCAATTTTTGGTTGATGTTGGTCTCCACCTGGTCGTCCTGCGCATCCGGCAGGTCGTACAGGTGCACGCGGGTCGGGGCGGCAGCAAAGGTGCAATTCTCCCAGTTGATGGTGGCCGAGTAGTCGCCGGACTGTGGTGCTGTTGCCGCAGGCAACAGGGGATTGTGCACGCTGGCGGCAAAGCCCTGGGGCCCCGTCCACTGGTAGCTGGCGCCTTGCAGGAAGGTCACGCTGAGCTGCACCGGTGAGCCCGGGCAACCGGGTTCGGTCTCACTGGTGGTGTTTTCCGCCAGCACCGCTGGAATGGCTGTCACACTGACCGACTGCAGGTTGGAGGAGGGCGTTTCACAGCCTCCGATAGAGGCCACCACAGAGTAGATGCCTGCGTCCGAGGAGTCAATAGCTTGTAAAAACAAGGTGGGGGCATCGGTGGTGGCCAGCAGCACCGCTCCGGAGCCATTGTCAAAGTACCAGCGGTACTCCACGCTGGAGCCAGGGAAAATGGAACTGTTCAGCTCCAGGGTTTCCGCCTCGCAGACCTTGTTGCCGGAGACGCTCAGCACCATGGCCGGCCCGGTCATATTCGTCACGGTAAGTTGCTGCACATTGGACAGCTGGGATTCACAGCCTCCATTGAGCACTGAAACGTTGTAATAGCCTGCATTGCCAGGGCTCAGGTTGTGGATGAAATAAGTGGGCACCTGGGTGGTGGCCAGCAGTTGCGGCCCGCTGCCATTGTCGAAATACCAGGCATAGCTGGTGTTGTTCCCCGGATAAATGGAACTGTTGAGCGTGAGGGACTCTCCCTGACAGTGGGTATTGGCGGAGCTCGACAACTGGGGTGCCTGCACCGGGTAGGCGAACACCTGCACCTGCTCGCTGTTGGAAAGCACGGATGCACAGCCGTCCAGGATAGCCTGTACCTGGTACTGGCCCGTGTTGACGGGGCTTGCGGCCGTGAATGTCAGCGTGTTGGAACTTCCGCTGCCCACCGGGATCATGCCGTTTCCACTGTCAAAAAACCATACGAATTGCAGCCCCGGCAATGGATCCGCAATGGCAGTAAGGGTCAGCGCCTCGGTTTCGCAGAGGGTTGACGCAGATGCCTGCAGCAGCGGAGCAGCAGGAATGGCGGAATTGACCGCTACGCTGACAATCTGCGAGGGCAAGGAGGAACAACCGCCCGTAGTGCTGGCGATGACGATGTAGCTGCCGTTCTGGGAAACTGATATATTGTCAATGGTAAAATGGGGAACCGTGGTATTGCCCAGCGACAGAGGACCGCCGGCCTGGTTGGCCATCCAGGTATAGGTGACGTTCACCCCGGGATAGACAGTGGCCGTCAGTTCCAGCGATGTTCCCACACAGGGAGTGAGGTCGCTGGCCTGCAGCACGGGCGACTGGGTGAGAAAGCCTCCCACCACCACCCCGTCGGGCACAGAGGTCTTGGGATGGCAACCATTGACCGAGGTGGTGACGGAATAGAGCCCCGCATTGGACAAACTGACGTTCGGCAAGGTAAAGGAGGGCGTCGTAGTGGTGCCCAGCACAACACCTCCAGCGCCGTTGTTGAAATTCCACTGATAAGTCACATTGGGGCCCGAAACGGGGATTGTGCTAAGTGTAAGGGTGCCTCCTTCGCAAAGGGAGGAGGCAGACAGATTGATTTGGGGTGCCTGCGATGGAACGGGTATCGCTGATACAAGGGCGGCATCAGAAATGACGGATTCGCATACGCCATTGGCTGTGGACACAGTATAGTTTCCGTTGCTGGCCGCGGATACAAATGGCAGGGTGTAGGCCGGCGTGGCCGTGGTTCCCATCAGCTGGCCGTTGAAATACCAGGTGTACTGCAAGTTCGAGGCACCCGATGGCTGCACTTCGATGGTGAAAGGAGCATTGACGCAGGGATAGTACTCGTCCTGGGTGAATGCTGGTGCCTGCAATGCCGGACTGACCACCACGTCGAACGATTCGGGTTCGGAGGCACAGCCCTTCGGCGTGACAACCTGCAAGGTGTAGGTGCCTGAGTTCAGGACCCCGGCATTCTCCTGCATGAACATGAATGTTTCGTTTGCATTGGCATTGCCGGAGTAAATGAAGTTGCCAGGGCCGGTCCAGCTGAAAGTCAAGGCCAGGTTCAGGCTGCTGTCACCAGTGGCAAACAGCACCAGGCTGTCTCCCTCGCAGATGATATTGGTACCGGAAATGGCGGAAGTATGCAGCAGGGAATTGCCGGCGTGGCAGGTGTATTGCTGCCAGTCGGGTGTTCCGTTGTCGTCGGCATCGGGGCAGGCGGAGCCGCCGGGACATTCCTGCGTATCGGAGAGCAGGTCGTCGTCGGAGTCCGTTTCATCCGCATCTGGATTTCCATCTCCGTCGCTGTCTGCGCAGAGCGGGGGATTGTCGCATTCCAGGGCATCGCCAATGCCGTCATTGTCGCGGTCGATGTCCAGGAAATCGGGCAGCAGGTCGTTGTCCAGGTTCCTGATCTGATAGGTTTCTGTGGCATTGGGAGAATGGGGGTCAGATGCGATGGCATTGAAAAATCCGTTGTTGCCAAAGGCGCTGGGCGCCCCGTCGATTTTGCCGTCGCTATTGGCATCGGACTGGTGGTGGCCTGCTTCAAGCAGGTCGAAGATGCCGTCTCCGTCGGCATCGGCATCAAGATGGTTGGGGATGCCATCTGCATCTGCATCGTAGGCCGCGAGCAGGGCGTCGCAGATGCCGTCGCCGTTGCTGTCCAGGCAGTTGAGGGACAGGGCCGGGTCATTGGCATCCAGGTAATTGGGGATGCCGTCAATGTCTTCATCCTGTCCCGGGTCCTTTGCGCCGGGCAGGCAGGAGAATCCGGTGCCGGGGTAACAAAACTCCCGCAGGTCGGTCACGCCGTCGTTGTCATCGTCCAGGTCCAGGTGGTCCCTGACGGCGTCCTGGTCAGTGTCGGCGATGAGCAAGGTGGCACAACCTTCAACGACGTCAACGGACAGGGACCCGAGCGTGACGCCGGGGTAGTAGGCGTAGGTCCAGTAATCGAGCAATTTGCCGTTTCCGAAGTTGTTCTGGTAGGTAAAGGGCGTGTTGGTGGGTTGGGGCGTGCTGCCGTTAGGGTTGCTGCCGCTGACAGGACCGGAGACCAGGCTGTGGTTGTACAGGAACTGGTCGAACCAGGCAGATTTCACATTGCTGATGAG
>JBEAYO010000314.1:0-4796 GCA_041159285.1 Bacteroidota bacterium
CAGGTCCAAGTTGTATCGTCCGCCATCAGGCAGCCCTGTATTGCAAGCTTTTGGAACAAAATTGAAGAAATTGCTCGGCACTTGCATCATCAATTTCAAATTTACGCTTTTTCCCGAGAGCTGCGATTCATCCAACTTGAGATAGCACTAATTCTTCATACTTTTTCGTACTTTTGCACTCCAAAATTTGAATCAACAGCTAAATCCCTTTCAATGAGTTCAGGACAACGCATAGTTCCCATCAATATCGAAGATGAAATGAAGACCGCCTACATTGATTACTCAATGTCGGTCATCGTTTCAAGGGCCCTGCCAGATGTGAGAGACGGCCTCAAGCCAGTTCACCGGCGCGTGCTGTTCGGCATGCACGAGCTAGGCCTGACCTACAACAAAGCCCACAAGAAATCGGCTCGTATAGTCGGGGAAGTCTTGGGAAAATACCACCCGCACGGTGATGCCTCGGTGTACGACACCATGGTGCGCATGGCCCAGGAATGGTCGCTGCGCTATCCTCTGGTGGACGGACAGGGGAACTTCGGTTCCATGGACGGAGACTCCCCCGCGGCCATGCGTTACACTGAGGCCAGGATGCGCCGCATCACGGACGAAATCCTGGCCGACATCGAAAAGGAAACCGTTGACTTTGCCCTCAACTTCGACGACTCCCTGGAAGAACCCACAGTCATGCCTACCCGCATCCCCAACCTCCTGGTCAATGGAGCGTCGGGTATTGCCGTGGGCATGGCCACCAACATCCTGCCTCACAATCTCTCGGAGGTGGTCGAGGGAACTGTCGCCATCATCGACAACCCGGCTTTGAGCACCGAAGAGCTTAGCAAACTGATCAAGGGACCCGACTTCCCGACCGGTGGAATCATCTACGGCTATTCCGGCATCAAGGAATACTTCGAGACCGGCCGGGGCAGGGTAGTGGTCAGGGGCATAGCCACCATCGAAACCTCCTCCTCTGGCAAGGAAAGCATCATCGTGACAGAAATACCCTACCAGGTCAACAAAGCCTCACTGGTTGCCAAAATCGCAGAGCTGGCCAATGAAAAGAAAATCGAGGGCATCACCGATGTCCGCGACGAGAGCGACCGCAATGGCCTGCGCATCGTGGTTGAAGTCAGAAAGGACACCCCGGCCAGCATCGTCCTCAACCAATTGTTCAAGCTCACCCCGCTGCAGACCTCCTTCGGCGTCAATAATGTCGCGCTGATGAACGGCAGGCCCATGACCCTGAGCGTCAAGGAAATGATCGAGGCCTTCATCGCCTTCCGAATCGAGGTGGTCGTGCGCAGGACAAAATACGACCTGCGAAAGGCGGAGGAAAAGGCACACATCCTGGAGGGCCTCCTCATTGCCCTGGACCACCTGGACGAGGTCATTGCCCTCATCCGCCGTTCAGCCACCGTGGATGAGGCGCGCGATGGCCTCATGTCCACCTTCAACCTTTCTGAAATTCAGGCCAAGGCCATTCTCGACATGCGCCTGCAGCGCCTCACAGGTTTGGAAAGGGATAAGGTCCGCCTGGAGTACGAGGAGACCATGGCCCTGATTGCACGCTTGCGCGAAATCCTCGACAGCGAAGTCCTGCAGCGCCAAATCGTCAAGGACGAGCTCCTGGAGGTGAAGGAGAAGTTCGGCGACAAGCGCAGAACTGAAATCACTTTTGAGGAAGGCGAAATCAACATTGAGGACATCATCGCCGATGACCAGGTGGTCATCACCATCTCTCATGCTGGCTACATCAAACGGACGCTTGCCACGGAATACCGCACGCAGGGCCGCGGAGGCCGCGGGCTCAGGGGCTCCCGCACCAGGGAAGAGGACTTCATCGAGCACATGTTCATCGCCAATAACCACAACTACCTGCTCTTCTTCACGGAACAGGGCAAGTGTTTCTGGCTGCGGGTGTATGAAATCCAGGAAGCCTCCCGAAACGCCAGTGGCCGCTTCATCCAGAACATCCTCTCCATACCCTCCGATGACCGGGTCAAGGCCTATATCATCGTGCAAAACCTCACGGATCAAATATTCCTGGAGAACCATTTCATCATGTTCTGCACCAGGCAGGGGGTCGTCAAGAAAACCCCGGTGATAGATTACTCCAGGCCGCGTGAGGGTGGCATCATTGCCATCAACATCAACGAGGGAGATCAACTGCTGGAGGCCAAGCTGACCACCGGCAAAAATGAAGTCTTCATTGCTTCCAGATCGGGCAATGCCATTCGCTTTGACGAGTCCACTGTCCGCCCTACTGGCAGGAACACCTCCGGGGTCCGTGGCATCAACCTGGATGACGAGAACGACCTGGTGGTTGGAATGGCCATCGTGGAACCCGGCGATAAGGCGCGCACCATCATGACCATTTCGGAAAAGGGGACTGGCAAGCGTTCTGAGGTGGAGGACTACCGCCGTACCAACCGCAGCGGAAAGGGGGTGAAGACAATGGAGGTGACAGAAAAAACAGGCGCAGTGATAGCCATCAAGGCAGTGCAGGAGGATGAGGACCTCATGATCACCACCAAAGAGGGAATAGTCATCCGCATGCCTGTCAGCGACATTCGCGTGATGGGCCGTGCCACCCAGGGCGTCCGGGTGATCCGTCTGGATGAAGATGCGATTGCCGATGTGGCCGTGGTGCCTCGTGAGGAGGAAAGCCAGGAGGAAGCGCCGGAGTAAAGCTGCTCTTTAAGTTAATTAATTGCAAAAAAAATCCCGACGGCCGTCATGCTACAAACAATTTGGTTCTTTGTCACATTTAAACAAGAAAACTAAAATTCTTTAGACATGAAAAACTTTTTCTTGGGCCTTTTGGTCTTTTTCACCTTTGCTCAAATAACGACAGCACAGGACGATCCGGAAAAAACGCTCACCAAGGCAGGCCGCGCACTTGGCAGCTATAATGTGGATCCAGCCAACAACGCCGACAAACTTCAGGAAGCGGTGGACCTTATCACTACAGCTGAAGCTGCTGAAGTCAATCAGACGAAGTTGAAATTGTGGCAGGTGAAGGGTGAAATATACAATGCGCTGGCCGACAAGGACCTGACGGCCATGATGATGAACACGGAGGGTTTCAAACTGCAATATCCGGATGCCCCGATCACCGCCGGAAATGCCTTCATCAAGGCACTCGGCTTCGCCGTCAAGAAATATGAAAAGAAAGACGCTACAGACGGCCTTAGTGAGGCTGCCTCCAAGATGAACAACCTGGGCAACTATTTTATCCAGACCCAGGATTACGCCAGCGCTGCCAAGATGCTGGACTTCGTCATCACGGCCGACAATGCGCTGCGTCAGAATGAGGGCCAGCCTGCCATCCAGGACACCTCTATGGAAAACCACAAGTACGTGGTTGCCTTTTGTGCTTCTGCCTCCGGCGACGAAACCCGCGCCAAGGAACTTTTCAAGGAATTGTTCGACGGTGGCAGCAATGAACCGAATGTTTATGCCAGCTATTCCAATCTCTTGATGAAAGGAGGGGACGAAGCCGGCGCTCTGGCTGTTCTGGAAAAAGGCCGCTCAAAGTTTCCTTCCAGCTCGGAGATTTTATTTGCCTCCATCAACTACTACATCTCCAAACAGCAATACGAGAAGCTTGAAGAGCTGCTCAAGGAGGCCATCGCTGCAGAGCCGAACAACCCCTCTGTTTACACGGCCCTCGGTAACGTGTACATGAACCTGTTTAACCAGGAATTCACAAAGAATGGCGATTCTGACCTCGCAAAGAAGTATTTTGGCGAATCGCTGAATTACTTTGGCCAGGCCTCGCAAATCGACCCCAATCAGTTCGATGCAGTTTACAGCATCGGCTCGCTTTACTTCAACAAGGCGGTGGAATTGATCAAGAAAGCCGGCAACCTCGGCTTGTCAAAGGCTGACCAGGAAAAATACAAACAACTGATCAAGGAATCCAGCGAGTTGATGTCCACAGCACTGCCATACTTCCAGAAGACTGAGTCACTGGAGCCTAATGACACGAACACCCTCATCGCCTTGTCTGAAATCTATGCCCGCATGGATGACCTTGAAAAATCCAAGTTGTTCAAGGAAAGGCTGCAGGTGGTAAGGGAGGGTGGCAAGCATTCCTCTCCTTACTTCAAATTCTGATTGAAGGCAATCTCCTGCCACCCTGCGCGCTGTTGAAATTTGTTTCGCAGGAGCTTCCAAGCCTCAGAAAAATGCGCACGGCGGGCCAGATGCCCACCGTGCGCATTTGTTATTTTTGGCGGCGCCAGCCGCCGAATGCCTTTTGGATTGTCTTCCACACTTCGAAAATAAAATCGAATATTCCTGGTTTTGCAGGATTGAGATGCGGAAGATGAGTTTTGGACAGGCTCCTCCAAAAGCGAGCAATCCGCCAAGGTTCTAATTCAAGACAGACCCGATTTTTCCTGGTGCCCAATGGCGCCATTTCATCAAGCTTACCAGACTTTTGACACCGGCTGCAATCTCTCAGCAGGCATAATCTCAACTTTTGCTATATTTGCTCGCCGCTATGCACATTAAAATAAAACGAAATGATTGCCCTGCTGACAAAAATCTCCAGGACCATACACCTGCTGAATGAGAAAATGGGAATTGCCATCTCTTGGGTCTCCTTGCTGCTGGTGGTGCTATTCTGTATGGACGTGGCGGGCAGAAAGCTATTCGATTTCACGAAGACCTGGATCATGGACCTGGAGTGGCACCTGTTCGCATTGCTGATTGTGTTGTCAGCCGGCTACAGCCTCAAACATAACCGCCACGTGCGAGTGGACTTGTTCTATGACCATCTGCCTGTAAGAGAC